>JAYTZB010000915.1:0-3087 GCA_043742085.1 Polyangiaceae bacterium | reverse complement strand
GCCGTTCAGCTTCGTGTCGAGGTAGTAGCCGCCGCGGAAGCTCGCGTCGTCGGTCCACTCGTGGACGTTGCCGACCATGTCGTGCACGTCGTAGCCGTTGGTGCACGAGACGTTCGAGCCGGTCGCCTCGACGGTGTTCTTCATCTGGTTCGCGAGCGGGTCGTTCATCGTCTTGCCCGAGCGCTCGCCGTTGTGGAGCACGTTCATGGGGGACGAGCGGTTGGTATCGACGCACGCACCGGCAACGCGCTTGTTGCCGTACGGGTAACGCGTCGCGTCCGGACCCTTGCACGCGGTCTTCCACTCCGCGGCCTTGCATAGGCGCTTGCCCGACGCCGAGCACGCGCGCTTCGCCTCGACCATCGAGATGTGCGCCTGCGGGACGACGCCCGGACGCGACACCGCGCGCACGTCGTGACCGTTGGGAGCCTGGTAGGGGCTGAACGACTGCTCGCCGCCGGGGATCCGCTCGACGAGGGAGGCCTCGTACTTGTCGACGCAGCTCGAGCCGACGTGCGCCATGTTCGACGGGCACACGCTTTTCGCGCGCACCGGCGCGGCGAGAGAAGCGAGCGACGGATGGATGGCAACGGGCGCAGCAGACGCGGTCGAGTAGCCGGCGGTGAGGGAGGCCGCGGCGATGCCCGGGACGAGGAAGAACAGGCCGATGAACGCAGGGACTCGCACGCGCTTGCTGCGCGAGCGGGTGGAGGTCTGATTCGCTGCCATGGTCACCCCTCCTGCGGGATGGGTGCCAGTCGCATTTCGTACAGATGTCATGGACTTACCCTTCCCGATGCGGTCGACTCCAGTCCTCCCCACAGCGGACTCTCGTCCTCGTGGAGTGGGTGAGACCGTGGCGGTGCGTCTGGGTCTTCGGAGCCTGCTACCAAGCATGCTGCGAAGGGACCGGGCAAGAAACCGGCGAGCCGATGCTCGTGCCGGCCAGACGCGACTAGACGGCCTTGGGCGGCGGATGCGTCCGCAGGTGGCGAACATCCTCGCCGCGCACCATGAAGATCACCTCCTCGGCGATGTTCGTGGCGTGGTCGGCGATGCGTTCGATGTACTTTGCAACCTTGATGACGCGGATGGCGGACGGGATCTCGTCCGGGGCCTCGCGCATGAGGGCGGTCATCGCGTCGAGGACCTCTCCGTAGGCCTGATCGACGGCGTCGTCGCGGAGGAGGACCTCCTCGGCGCGGGTGACCTCGCCCTCGACGAAGGCGTCGAGCGCGTCGCGCACCATCTGCTGCGCCTGCTCGCTCATGCGCTTCAGGAGAGCGCCGACCTTGTCCTTGGCGATGCCGTGACCTTCCTTCGCGCGCTCGGCGATGTTGACCGCCTCGTCGCCGATGCGCTCGAGGTCGGTCACCAGCTTGAGCGCGGTGGTCAGGAAGCGCAGGTCGTAGGCCACCGGCTGCCGCAGTGCGAGGATGCGCAGTACCAGCGCGTCGATCTTCATCTCGTCGTCGTCGATCTGCAGATCGAGGGCCTCGACCTCGGCCGCCGTCTCGTGCGAGCCGCTCCAGAATGCCTCGAGCGCGAGCTGCAGGCTGCGCTCACAACGCGCACCCATCGCGAGCGAATGGGCGCGGAGCTCGCGGAGCTCGGCTTCGAAGTCGCGACTGGTGTGGATTCGAGCAGCCATGTTTTCGCCTCGTCCCTTTCGCCTTCAGCGGGTCGCGCGCCGCATCCGCGTTCCCGCCGCACCGCCGAAGCGAGCGAGACGGGCAGCGAGCACGTTCGTGAGCAAGATGAGCACCACGAGCGCCGCCGCCGTGCCCGCGCTGACGTCGGCGCGATCCGGTGCGAGGCCCGCAGAGTTGACGTACCAGAGATGTACCGCGAGCGTCTCTCCGCCGCGGAACGGATCGAGCGAATAGGCCGTGCCACGCGAGATGGTGGTGCCGGCCGTCATGATCAGCGGCGCGCTCTCCGCGAAGACGCGACCGACCGAGAGGACGAGCGCGCTCAGGATGCCGGGCCATGCATAGGGCACCGAGATGCGGAGCGCGGTCTGCACCGGCGTGGCGCCGAGCGCGAGGCTCGCCTCCTCCAGCTCGCGCGGGACGGCGCGGAGGCTCTCCTCGGTGACGCCCACGACGAGCGGCAGATTGAGGATCGCGAGCACGATCGCACCCGCGAACAGCGAATAGCCGAGCTTCATCTGCACGACGAAGACGAGGAAGCCAAAGAGGCCGTAGACGATGGACGGCAGCGACGCGAGCGTGTCGAGCGCGGTGCGGAGGGTCGCGACGAACTTCGGCTGCTTCGCGAATCGTGCCATGTACAGCGCAGCGCCGACGCCGATGGGCAGCGTCACCAGGGTGCTCAGCACCGCAAAGTACAGGGTGTTGAAGATCTCCGGGCCGATGCCGCCGCCCGCGCGCGTCTCGCTCGGCAGGCCGATCAGGAAGCGCGGGAGGTGATCCCGGAACGCGACCGCTCCCACGACCCCGACGAGCGCGATCACGCCCTGCGAGACCCGATCGAGCTTGCGACTGTGCGCGCCTCTGACGCGCGCCACCACCGCACGGACGATCAGGCTGAGCGCCCAGGCCATGCCCGCGAACATCCCGGCCGCCAGGACGACGCGCATGACGTCCTCGCCGTCGACGTCGGAGAGCGGCGTGGGATACGTCGTGAACGCCACGAGGCGGCTCCCGCCCTGCGCCACGAGATACGCAAGGCCACCGGCGTAGATCAGCGCAATCGAGATGGATAGCGCCGCGAGGACCCGGCCCAGGATCTCCTCGAGCCAGCGTCCCTTGCGCATGCCCCGACGAAGGCGAGGGGAGCGCGTTTGCGCGGCTTGCTGCTCCTCGGTGGCGATCGCGGTCATGCCGTCCTCACCCCGCGAGAGAGCCATCGCGTGCAGAGGACCACGGTGACGGCGACCACGAGCAGGACCAGCGACATCGCGAAGAGCACGTTGCTGCCGGTGCTGCCAGGCTGGGCGTTCTGCATGTCCATCACGATCTGCGTGGAGATGGTGGTGGTCGGCGAGAACGCGTTCGCCGGCAGCTGACGCGCGCCGCCGATCACCATCTGCACCGCCATCGTCTCGCCGGCTGCGCGCGCGAA
>JAYTZB010000914.1:0-5213 GCA_043742085.1 Polyangiaceae bacterium | reverse complement strand
CAGTCCGGCCCGGCCGCGCAGCTCGCGCCGTCTGACCTCGATAATGCCAAGAAGAGCCTCGATCAGGCGGAAGCCTCGTTCAAGGACGAGGGTGACACCGCCGAGGTCAAGGACATGGCCTACGCGGCCGCCCGTAACGCCGAGATCGCCGAATCTCGCGCGCGCACCATGCAAGCGAACCAGCTCAAGGACCAGACGAACGCCAGCACGCGCGCGAACGAGGTCAATCAGGCGCAGGTCACCTCCGCCGAGCTCGCGAAGACGAAGGGCCAGCTCTCCAATGCGAACCAGGCGCTCGCCACCGAGAAAGAGCGCCGCGAGGATGCGGAGCGCCGCGCAGCGCAGGCTGCCGCCGATCTCGCGAAGTTCGCGACGGTGAAGCAGGACCCGGTTCGCGGCATGGTCATCACGCTCTCCGGCGGAGTGCTCTTCGAGTCCGCCAAGTGGGCGCTCCTGTCCACCGCGCAGACCAAGCTGAACGACGTCGCCGACGCGCTCACGAAGCAGGACAAGGACTCCGCGATCGTCGTCGAGGGCTACACCGACTCGCAGGGCAAGGACGCCATGAACCAGGAGCTCTCGCAGAAGCGCGCCGAGTCCGTGCGTACCTACCTCGTGTCGCGTGGCATCGCGTCGGACCGCATCACTGCGCAGGGCTTCGGCCCCGGCAAGCCGATCGCCGACAACACGTCGCCCGAGGGCCGCGCGAACAATCGTCGCGTCGAGATCGTGGTCAAGCCGAAGAACTGACAGAGAAGCGTTCATTGCCAATCAAGAAAGCCGGGGTTCCTTAATGTCTTTCATCGCAACTACATGGTTGAAGTCCAATCTGCCCATCGCGGGATTCGCCGGAGCAGCATTGCTGCTGTTTTCGGTCGGTGCGGGCGCTTGTGGAAGCGATGACAGCAACGCCGTACCCGGGGCCGGCACGTCTGGCGGCGCCGGGGACGGTGGCGGGGCCGGCGAGGGTGGCGCCGGCGGCGACGGTGGCGTCAAGAACACCGACGGCGGTAGCTCGCGAGGCGATGGCGGCCCCGCGGTGGCCGCGAATGGCGTGAACCTGGGTACGGCGAGCACGTTCGTGATCCTCGCGAAGAGCGGGATCACGAACGTGCCTACGTCGAAGATCACCGGCAACCTCGGCGCGAGCCCCGTCACCGAGACGGCCATCACCGGCTTCCCGCTGACGCGCGACATCACGGGCACCTTCTCGACGACACCGGAGGTGACCGGCAAGGTCTTCGCGGCCAGTCACAGCGCTCCCACCCCGAGCGATCTGACGGTCGCTGTCGGGGCCATGGAAACCGCCTTCACCGACGCTGCGGGCCGCGCGCCCAAGGCGACCGAGCTCGGCGCCGGCAACATCGGCAGCATGACGCTGAGCGGCGGCGTCTACAAATGGGGGAGCGGTCTGCTCATCCCCACCAACGTGACGCTCGACGGCACCGCGACCGACGTGTGGATCTTCCAGATCGCGCAGAACCTCACCGTGAGCAGCGACGTGCAGGTGCTCCTCACGGGCGGCGCGCTCGCCAAGAACGTGTACTGGCAGGTGTCCGGCGCGACGAGCCTCGACACCACCGCGCACCTCGAGGGCACGATCCTCTGTCAGACGGCGATCTCGCTGAACAAGGGCGCCTCGATCAACGGGCGCCTCCTCGCTCAGACAGCCGTGACCATCATGGGAAGCACGATCACCGCGCCGTAGGCACGGTGAAGAAGAACGTGCTCCCGGCGCCGAGCTCGCTCTCGGCCCATATCCGACCGCCGTGCGCCTCTACGAGGCACTTGGAGATATAGAGTCCGAGGCCCAGGCCACGACGGTCGTTCTTGCCTATTTGCCAGAAGCGCTCGAAGACCGCCTCGAGCTTGTCTTTCGGTATTCCGACCCCGGTGTCCTTCACGAAGAAGCGCGTGTCGGTGCCGGCGTGCTCGACGCCGATCTCGATGCGCGACGCGCTGTGACTGAACTTCACGGCGTTGGTGATCAGGTTTCCGAGCACCTGCAGGATTCGCTGACTGTCCAGCGTGCTGGGGAGCGGGCCCGTGGCGCTCGTCGCGAGGACGATCTCCTTCGCGAGCGCGGGAGGGCCCCACGTCTCGACCGCCTCCAGCACGAGCGCGGCGGCGTCGACGGCGACCGGGACGACCGCGAGCTTGCCGGCGTCGATGCTCGCGATGTCGACGAGATCGCCGATGAGCCGGGCCATGCGGCCAGCCGATCGTTCGATGCGCTGAGCGCCGATGACAGCCTTCTTGCCGTGGCCGTCGTCGGGCGCGCTGGCGGCGATCAGCGCTGCGCTCATGACGATGCCGTTCAGGAGATCGCGGAGGTCGTGGCTGACCATGCCGAGGAAGTCGTCCCGGTTGGCGAGCGCGTCGTCGGAGCGCGCGCGCTCGGTCAAGAGAAGGAGATCGGTCTTGTCTCGCTCGAGGGGAAAGAGCCGGGCGCGGCTCGCGGCGCGCTCGCGGCGAACGCGCTCGTCGGCGGCGGCGCGCTCGTCCGTGACGACCTGGTCCTCGACGGCGCGCTCTTCCACGACCGCGGCTCGCTCCTGAGCGGAATCCGCGGGCCGGCTGAGTCGCTCGTCGGCCTTCGCACGCGCCTCGGCCAGGACCTCGTCGGCCTCCTCGCGAGCGTGCTCGACGACGTCGTCCGCGCGCCGCTCGAGGAGCTTCGCCTTGTCGAGCAGCGCGTGATCGGCGTTCTCCCGCTCGACGGCGAGGCTCTCGTCGGTCTGGGCTCGCTCGGGCCGTGGCTCCTTGGGTGCCATGTCAAGGACAACCCTAGCCCGTCGTGCGACGCGTCGGGCTACCATCGCACGGTGGGGCTGATCGAAGGGGCTTTCAGGCACGCGGCGCTCGCGCCGTTCACGCCGCTGCAATCGATCGCCTCCGAAGGCGGTCCCGAGCTCGTCCTTGCGCGGACGAAGAGCGGGACGCTCGTGGTCGTCAAGGTGCTGCTCGATCGCGCGATCCCGCGCGAGGTCGCCTCACAGCTCTCGCGCGAGACGTCGCAAGCGGCTCGGCTCACGCACGACGCGATCGTGCAGACGCGCGCGATGGTCCTCGAGGACGAGGTCGCCGCGCTCGTCACCGAGTTCGTGCCGGGCGTCTCGCTGCAGCGGCTCCTTCGCTTCGCCGCGGCGCGGAGCGTTCGCCTTCCCGACGATGCGGGTTGGTACGTCGTGGAGCGCGTCCTCTCGGCGCTCGCCTTCGCGCACTCGCAGAAGGATCATGCGGGAGCTGCGGCGCCGATCCTCCATCGCGCCGTGTCGCCGGCGAGCGTGGTCGTGGGTTGGGACGGAACGACGAAGCTCGGTGACTTCGGCTGGCAGCGTCTGAACGGCATCATCGCGCCGCTGGGACAGGTGCAGGTCTCCGATCACGCGGCGCCCACCGTGCTCATGGCACCCGAGCAAGCACGCGGCGGCGCGGTCAGCGTGAAGAGCGACGTGTTCTGCGCGGCGCTCCTCGCCTTGCGCGTGGCGACGGGACGCACGCCCTATGCGCGCTTCCGCGATACCGCGACCGGCGTGCTGCTCGCGATGTCGGAGGGCAAGGTGCTGCCGCTGACGAAGACACGGCCCGAGCTCCCGGCGGCGGTGCGCGAAGCGTTCGATCGCGCGCTCGCGCCCGATCCCGAGGCGCGTACCGTCACCGCGCAGGAGCTGGCGGACGCGGTTCGCGCCGGCTTCGACATGCCGCGCGGCAAGGCTTCGATCGTCAAGCTGCTCGAGCGCTGGCGCGAGCCGCTCGAGAAATCGATGTCGCCGTGGGAGCGTCGCGCGTCGATGCACGACGGCGTCGTCGAGACGACGGATCTCCGCGAGGGAGCCCTGGCGCTCGCCATCGCCGACGACCGGCCGAGCAGCGATGCGCTCGTCACCAACGAGCAGCCCGACGAGCCGTGGAAGAAGGACGCGAAGGACGCGCTCCCCAACGCCGAGACGCCGCTCGCGCCGACCGACGCGGGCGCGAGCCTCTCGCGGCTCGGTGCCGCCGCCGAGAGCGCGATGAGCATCCCGCTGCCCGCGGTGCGCATGACGATGCCCAGCATCCCCGTGTACGGACCGCACATCGGCCCGCCGCCGGTGATCGCACCGAGGCCGTTCTTCACCGGGAAACGGGCGGCGTTCATGGTGTTCGTGCTGTTCGTGGGCCTCGTGATCGGCGCGGTCTATCTCCTCCAGTGGCTCTCCGGGGCGCACTGACCGCTCGGTCCCCCTCACACGCGTCGTGAGCGCCGGTCACGTTCACACCCATGACCGACCGGTCACAGGTCGCCGCTGGTTGGTTCACGCGAAATCACGATTTCTCTACGGCAAAGGGGTTTCATGAGATTGCCCGTTGCTCTCCGGTACTGGTACGACCATTGCTTGGGCCAGAGTCGCCTGGAGGTCTCGATGATTTCTCGCTTTTCTCGCTCTACAAGCCTTCGCTTCGTATCCGCACTCACCGCCGCCGTGCTGGTGACGACGCTCGCCGTCCCGTACGCGAGCGCGCAGCTGCCGCCGTCGCAGCCGCCGCCCGCCTCGGCCAATGCGCCGAATGGTGAGTACGTCGCGCCGATGCAGCAGCAGACCCAGCAGGTCTACATGCCTCAGAGCGTCGCGCTCTCGGGCCCGCGCATCATCAGGGACTACGAAGACGGCGACCAGATCCCGCCCGGCTATCACGCCGAGTCGCGCATCCGCACGGGCCTCGTCGTGGGCGGCGCCGTCACGTTCGGCGTCCTCTACTTGCTGTCGGTCCTCGTCGGCGCCGCCATCTCCGACACCAACAAGGCCTTCAACAACAACAAGGACAACGGCGACTTCCTCTTCGTCCCCGTCGCCGGGCCGTTCCTCCAGATGACGAAGACCGATTCGTCGTCCGGCAACGTCACGCTCGCCATCGACGGCATCGCGCAGGCGGCTGGCGCCACGATGTTCATCGTGGGCGTCACCTCGCCGAAGACCATCCTCGTGCGCAACGACCTCGCCGAGGTCCACGTGATGCCGATGAAGATGGGAACGAGCGGCGGCGGCCTCGGCCTCGTCGGCACGTTCTGAACGAAGCGTTCGCGACCGGCCGCGGCGGTCAGTCGCCCAGGTCGGTCGCGCGCTTCACGATCGTCTTCACCTTGTCGGCGGAGAGCCCGGCGGCCTTGCCGATGGCCTTGAGGACCTCGGCCTCCGACTTCTCCACGCCGTTCGTCGCGCGCGCGACGA
>JAYTZB010000913.1:0-3973 GCA_043742085.1 Polyangiaceae bacterium | reverse complement strand
TTCCAAGAAGCCCCGTAAGTCGTCCCGCGGCAAGACCAAGCGCTATCGCGCGAAGCTCAAGGCCAAGGACCGCGGTCGTCGTTCGCGCGTGTACTGCGCTCACAAGATGACCTGAAGCCCGCTATTTCGAGCTTCGCAGCTCGAAATAGCTCGCGACATGCGGCGGTCGTCGCGCTCTACAGGGCGTGTACACCTCCTATTACGCTCCTCCGCCGCCGGCCCCTCGCCGGACGTCTGCTGTCGTCTGGGTTCTCGCTGCCATGGGCCTGATGGCCGTGCTGGGCGCGCTCCTGGGCACGTGCGGCGTCGTGGGCCTGCTGGCGCTGGGCGCCTCGCAGCAGCAGCCCAGCGGCGTGGTGCTGGGCGCGCAGGTGCCCGAGGCGACCGTGAAGGCGCTCGAGGCCAAGAACCTCCTGAAGCCCGATGAGGCGCTCCTCGCGTATCACGACGCCACGCTGCGCCTCGACATGAGCGAGGTCACGCTGGTGACGACCTCCCGCGTCGTCTGGGCGAAGGGCGATACGGCGGCGGCGATGGCTCTCGTCGACGTGACGCGCATCACGCATCACAGCGAGGGCCTCCTCGGCGACATCATCGACATCGTGTCCGTCGACGGCCGCACGATGCGCGTGCAGATCGCCCCGCTCAACGGCGGCGACGCCTACGTGAACGTCCTCGAAGAGGCGTGGCAGAAATACGACCCCGACGCGCGCGTCATCCGCCGCGCGCCGAAGTGATCGCTAACCGTTGCCGCCCTTTTTGAGCTCGGTGAGAACGAGCTTCGCGACGGCCTTCAGCGTGTCGAACACGCCGACGCCCGTGCGCGCCACGGCCTCGAAGTCGGGGACGCTCGTCGGATTGATCATCTGACGGAGCTCTTCGACCGACGCGACGTTGGGGAGATCGCGCTTGTTGTACTGGACGACGTACGGGAGCTTGTCGAGCGAGTAGCCCTGCTCCGCGAGGTTCGTACGAAGGTTCTCGACCGACTCGAGGTTCGCTTCCGTGCGCTCGATCTGCGAGTCCGCGCAGAAGACGACGCCGTCGACGCCCTTCAGAATCAGCTTCCGGGACGCGTCGTAGAAGACCTGTCCGGGGACCGTGTAGAGGTGGAAGCGGGTCTTGAAACCGCGGATTTCACCGAGCGACAGCGGCAGGAAGTCGAAGAACAGCGTGCGCTCCGTCTCCGTCGCGAGGCTGATCATCTTGCCCTTCGCTTCAGGATTCGTGCGCTCGTAGATGTACTGGAGATTGGTGGTCTTCCCGCACAGACCGGGGCCGTAGTAGACCAACTTGCAGTTGATCTCGCGCGCCATGTAGTTGATGAAACTCATCGGCTAATTCCCGCGCGCATCAATCGTTGAACAGGTTGTCGATGTCCTCGTCCGTGATCTCGGCGAACGGCGAGTCTGCGCCGGGCTCATGCACCTTCTTGAGGAGGGCCTCGAAGATGTGATTGAGCTCCTCGCTCGCCTTCTTCACGCGAAGGCGAACGAGACCGAGGCTCGACCGAGAGTCGAAGATCACAACGAGAATGACGCGGTTACCGACGAGCTGGATGTGAATGTTGGCTTTTTCGCCCTCGTGGAACTGAGTTGCGAACTCGTTCTCCTTGAGGAGCTTTGCCATTCCACCCGTCGCGGCGATGTTGCCCGCCGTGAGCGAAGCCAGGCTGGTCGTGTCGATGTTGTCGATATCGCCGGCGGCCGCGATGAGCTGACCATTCTTGTCGACGATGAAGACGACCTTGGCGTTCGCGTCCCGAACCAGGCGGTCTACGACCGTCTGGATCTGGTTGAACTCCTCCTCGTACATCACCATCTGCGGATTGACCATCGAACCCTCGTGTCCCTTCGATCGAATCCGGCGTCCGCAGCAAGGCAGATGGCCTGGGCTCTAGATACGGGAACAGCTTCGGTTCTATCCGACTCTAGGCACTGACAGCAAGTGCATGACGCGTCCGGTTTGACACTTGCTTAAGCGCAAGGGCCCCGGGAGGTTGCCGGTCCGCTCAGCGGCAGAAGCCGCTGACGGCGTCATACAGCACGCGAAGCCCCCATTTGAGGCCGTCGATCGGCACTCGCTCGTCGTGCCCATGATACATTTTCGTGAAGTTGACCTCGTGGGTGGGGTCGAACTTGACGGGCGCAAACCCGTAACAAATCGTGCCCAGGCGGGCGTACGCCTTGGCGTCCGTGAAGCCAGGGATGAGGTAGGGCAGCGGATGGCCGGTCGGGTCGTGCCGCCGCACCGTCGCCGCCAGGTGGTCGAAGAGCGGGGTCTTCGGGCTCGCCTCGACGGAAGGCAGCGATCGGAGCACCTCGAGCTGAGGATCTCCGCCGAGGGCCTCCTTGAGCTCGGCGAGGAAAGCGGTGTCGGACTGCCCGGGTAGCGTCCGGCCGTCGATGTCGACGGTCGCGCGACCCGGGATGACGTTCACCTTCGAGCCGGCGCGCACCACGGTGGGCGAGGCGGTATTCGAGAGCATCGCGCCGAACGACCGGCGCTGCCCCGCGTCGCGCACGAGGTGATCGAGGATCAGCGATGCGAGCTGCGGCGTCGTCAGTCGCTTCATCACGTGCCGTTGCGGGCTCGGCAGCTCCTTGGCGAGGCCGTGCAGGAACGTCGTCACCACCTCGGTCGGATGCATCGGGAGACGGCCGTGGCCGAGGCGCGCGATGGCCTTCGCGAGCCGCACCACGGCGCTGTCGGGATCCGGCATCGACCCATGACCGGGGTTGCCCTCGTAGGTGGCGCGCACCCAGCACACGCCCTTCTCTGCGACCTGGATCGGATAGAACGTGCGCCCGAAGAGGTGCAGCGAGAACGCGCCGATCTCGCCGAGCATGTACTCTGCACGCACTTCGTCCGGGTGCTCGTCGCACAGGAACAGGCTGCCCAGCTCGCATGCTGCTTCCTCGTCGGCGACGGCGGCGAAGATCACGTCGCGAGAGAGCTTCTTTCCTTCCTTGGCCTCGCGCGCCAGCATGGCCATGACGCACGCGCTCATCGCGGCCATGTGCTTCATGTCGATGGCGCCGCGGCCCCAGAGATAGCCGTCGTGGATCTCGCCGCCGAAGGGGTCGTGCTTCCAGCACGTCGCATCGGCCTCGACCACGTCGAGGTGGGCGTTGAGGAGGAGCGGCGGCTTGGAGCCGTCGCCCTTCACGCGCGCGACGACGTTGGTGCGGCCCTTCTGCTTCTCGAAGAATTTCGGCTCGAGGCCCGCCGCGCGAAGGTGCTCGGCCACGCGCTCGGCGGCGGGGCGCTCGTTCCCGTCCCCCTCGTCACGCGTGCCGCGATTGACGGTGGGGATGCGGATGAGATCGCGCAGCAGCGCGATGCACGTGTCGCCTTCGTCAGCCCAATCGATCGTGCTCGGCACCGCCCGCAGCATAGCGTGCAGCGCCGATCGTCACACCGTTCGCGTCAGCCGCCTTCCGCGGCGTCAGTGGCGGCGTCGGCTTCGCTCGCCGCACCGGCTTCGCCGTCGTGGCCGGCCTCTCCGCCTGCGCCGCCTTCTCCGCCTTCTCCGGCGCCGGCGTCCTTGAAGGCCGTGTTCACCGTCGTGTCGTCCTCGCAGCCGAGGACTGGCGCGAGCGCCACTGCCGCCGCGGCTCCGAACATGATTGCCATCGTGATGCGTCGCATGGTGGTGGCCCTTTCAGAGCGCAATGGCGAAGCGAGCCAGGATCTCGTGGAGGTCGTGCGCGTTGTCGCGCTGGCGATCGTCGATGCCGGCGCCGATGGTGTTGCCGGGCGCCTGCGCGCGGTTCGAGCCGGTCTGCACGTTGCCGCCGGGCTGGCTCGCCTTGGACGGCCCGGAGTCGGGGAACTGGTTGTAGACGTAGTCGAGCGTGAGCCGGACGTGCTTGGTCGCCCAGTAGTTGATGCCGAACGACACGGTGTTGATCTTGATGTTGCCGTCGACGTTCTTCGCGTCGGCGAGGCCGCCACGGCTCGCCGACTCGTA
>JAYTZB010000912.1:0-2422 GCA_043742085.1 Polyangiaceae bacterium | reverse complement strand
GCCGCGCGCCTCGCGTCGCTTCGTGACGTCGTCGCTGCCCGCGCGGCGCGTGCAGCGGCGGTCGCGGCGCGCTCGGCATGCCCGCGTGCGACCTCCGCTTCGCGCGCGACGCGCTTGGCGTCTGCGGCAAGGCGCTTCGCCTCGGGCGCGCGCTCCGGCTGCGGCTGCGGCTGCGGCTCCACCTCCTGCGGCGAAGCCCCCGGGAACCCTGCCGCCGGCGCGGGCACCTTGTCGAGCCGCCCCTCTTCGAGCTTCGCCCCGACCGCCGGATCGACCAGCGCCGCCTGCAACGCGCTCGCGATCTCGTCGAGGTGACCGGTCGTCGGTACCCCGAGATCGCCCATCAGCGTCGCGGTCTTCGCGGTGAGATCGGCGACCACGCCGCGCTGCCTGGCGATGGCGTCGCGCAGATCGCTGCCGGGCTCCCCACGGAGCGCCTTCCGCTGCGCGCGCGCGAGCTCTCGTCCGACGTCGACGAGGTCTGCGAGATCGTCGGCGTGCCGGCGGGCGAGCTGATTCAGGACGTACGCGATCTGGGTCGGCTTGCGGAGCGCCTTGAGCGCGCTCGAGCCCTCGACATCACCCGCAGCCTTCAGCGCCTTGGCGAGCGCGTCACGCTTGGCCGTGAACGCGACCGGCGACGCTCCGTAGAGCTCGTCGAGCGCTTGATCGCGGGTGCTCGCCCCGCTCGTGGCCTTCGCGTTCCCCATCGCCGTCTCTTGCTCGCTCGCTCGCTCGCCCGGTCAGCGACCGCACACGGACGCGCTGCGGCAGGCAACGAGGCGATCGACGCGCGGCAGCGGCGTCTCGCAGCGCTCGCCACGGATCGCCGCGAGACACTCCTCGAAGCCCGCCTGCGTCGGGGTCGGCGTACAGCTCCAGCGCGTGAGCTGGACCGGCGCGCTCGAGCCCTGATCCGCCATGCATGCCTCCTCGGTGCGGTACCTCGCGCCGTCACCGATCGCTCCGCAGGCCGTCTCGCGCGCGCAGATCTCGTCGGCAAGGCGCATTGCCGCCTGGTCCCTTGGCGAGGCGCCGGTGACCTTCACCCCCGAGGTGGCGCCGCTCGTCACGGTCGCGGTTCCGGCGGTCTCTGTCCCGTGCGCGCAACTTGCCGCGAGCGCGGCAACGAAGAGACCAGCGAGAGCGAACGAGATGCGAGCCATGGGACCTCCTCAGGAGCTTGTGCGCGGGAGCGCGGAGTAGACCGCGAGCTGCACCGATCACGCCAGCGGAAGAGCGCTTCGTCGGACCTCGATTGCCCGCGAATACCGCCGCTCACCGCGGCGGTCGTGGCGAATCGCCCTCCTGGGCTGCTTCGCGACTGCCCACTGCGCCGGCGCCGCGGCGTTCACCTCGAGCATGACCCTCGCCATGCGCGGGGCTCCGCTCACGGCGCGCAGAGAGCATTCGTCACGCACTCGGGCAGCACCTCGAGGTCGCCGCGCCGATCGGTGCAAGCCTGTCCGCGGAGCGCATTGAGGCACGTGCCGAGCTGGACGTTGTCGATGCCGTGCGGACACGACATCGCGGTCACCGCTGCTCCAGCGCGCTCGCGTTGCTTCGCCACGCAGGAGTCCTGAGTCGCGGACGCGCGGCCCGGTCCCACGCGATTGCAGCTCGTCTCGCGATCGCAACGCGCGCGTGCGAGCCGCGCTACGGCCTCTGACGGCGGCCCACCCACGGCAGGCGTCTTCGAGCCGGTCTCCGAGGCAGCCGCGCCCGCGCCTTCTCCGATGTCGGTGCGCGCGGTCTTCGACGGGACCCGCAGCGGAAGTCCCGAGCCCGGTGTCCCCGTCGGTCGCTCGCTGCCGGCCTCGGTCCCGCGCATGCCAGACATCTCCGAACGGCCGGTCGTGTCGCTCGTGCGACCGCCGTTGTCCACGAAGCCCGCATTGTCGATGGTCCGCGAGCTCACCCCGGTCGACGCGGGCGGCGGCGAGCTCGCGCTCGTCAGCGCCGTTCGCACGTCGCGGCCTCGAGCGCCCCGTTCACAAGCGGTGGCGGCGGCGCAGGCGCCGAGCAGCGAAGCGAGGAGGAGCAGGCGCTTGGACCTCGGCACGGAGAGCTGGATCATGGCCGCTCTAGGGGTGCACTCGGCGTGCCGCATTCGACGTCGGGACGCTAGAGCTCCGATACGCTCTTGAACCAGGTCCAGGTGAGCGTGCGGTAGTCCTCGCGGATGGTGTGATTCCACGCCTCGGGCCAGGTCGGGTCGAAGTGGGTGTCCTCGCAGAACGTGACGCTGCCCGCGGTACAGCCGGGGTAGCGCACGCAGCCATGCGCGGCGTCGGTCGTCTCCGGCGTCGCCGAGCAGCCGTCGATCTTCGCCCAGCGCTGCGCGGAGTCCTTCCCCCACTCGATGCGCTCGTCGCGATCGTGCGTGCGATGCGTGACGAGGACCGGCATCGGTGCGCAGCCC
>JAYTZB010000911.1:0-5477 GCA_043742085.1 Polyangiaceae bacterium | reverse complement strand
GGAATGGAATCGGACCGCCTGGACCTCGCCTTCGCTGCGCTCGCCGATCCGACGAGGCGCGCGATTCTCGCTCGGCTCGCGCGTGGAGAGGCCACCGTGGGAGAGCTCGCCGAGCCGTTCGGGCTCCGGCAGCCGACCATCTCCAAGCACCTCAAGGTCCTCGAGGAGGCCGGCTTCGTCACGCACTCGCGCGATGCGCAGCGCCGGCCTCGACGACTCGTCGACGGCGCGCTCAAGGACGTCGATGCGTGGCTCGGACCGTTCCGCATGCAGTGGGAGGCGCGCCTCGACAACCTCGGTACGTACCTCGACCGGATGAACCGCAAACCGAAGCGGAAATGATGGAGGAAACGATGATGATTTCTACGGAGGCCCGGTCCAACGTCGATCGCTCGACCTTCACGCTCACCTTCGAGCGCTCGGTCGCGGCACCCCTCGAGGACGTGTTCGACGCCTGGACCAAGCCGGAGCACGTCACGGAGTGGTGGGATCCCACGGGGACTCCGCTCGCCGAGTGCACCATCGATCTTCGGCCGGGCGGCTCGTTCCGCTTCGTGAATCAAGGCAACGCGCACAGCCCGCCGTTCGAGGGGGCGTACCGCGTGGTCGAGCGCCCGAAGAAGCTCGTCTTCGATGCGCTCGGCGCGGTCGGCACGGTGCTGCTCGAGAAGCGCGGCGGCGAAACCCACCTCACGGTGTCGATCCGGTGCGCGTCCGCCGAGCACCTCGAGCAGCTCGTCAAGGTCGGTGTCGACGCGGGCACGAACCAGACGCTCGACAACCTGGTCGCATACCTCCACAGACGACCAAACTGACGGCGGCGTCTATCGCGCGTCAGCCACGGCGTGCGGCGTCGATGGTGGCGACGTCGATCTTCTTCATCGTCATCGTCGCGTCGAAGGCGCGCTTGGCCTCGCTTCCGCCGCGGAGAGTGCGGCGATGAGCGTGCGCGGTGTGATCTGCCACGAGAGTCCCCAGCGGTCCTTGCACCAACCGCAGTCGCTCTCGCTGCCGCCATTGCCGACGATGGCGTTCCAGTAGCGGTCCGTCTCTGCCTGATCGTCGGTGGCGATCTGGAACGAGAACGCCTCGGTGTGCTTGAACATCGGGCCGCCGTTGAGACCGAGGCAGGGGATACCGAGAACGGTGAACTCCACCGTCAGGACATCGCCCGCCTCGCTCAGGGGCCGCCCTGGACGTCGAGGGTCCAGGATGCGCCTGCGCGGCATTCGCCAGCGACGTGTCGGACCTCGAGCGCGACGGTACGTCCGTCGTCCACGCCATTGGCCGACGCATCGGCTGGATCGCCCCAGCTGATGTCCAGCGTCGATCCCTCGGCGCCACGGATCGCCGTGCCGACCTCGTGGGCGCAATCGAGGCCCGCGTCGTCGTTGCGTGACGTGTCGAGGAACGCATGCAGCTCGAAGTCGGCGCCGCCAGGCGAGGTGAGCGTCGCGCGGAGCCGAACCGGGCGGCCGCTCCATGCGCTGTCGTCCTCGGTGACGCGCACGTGGACCCAGGCCGAGGTGGTCCCGGTCGCCTTTACCCCCGCGTCGGCCGTGTCGCCGGACACGGATCCGATCAGGCGGGCGGCGCTACACACCGCACCGGCGTCGCACGAGACCGTCGCGGTGTCGCTGGCGGGGGCTGCCGTCCCAGCGCCCGATGCGGACGAGGTCGAATTCCCGGAGCACGCCGCGAGGGAGGCGAGGGCGGCGACGGACAGGGAGGCGAGGACCAGGCATGGCAAGCGGCGCATGGAAGGGAGAGCCGCGCCCGGGGCGCGGGTCGCAGCATTTCGCGAGGGAGGTCCTGCACGCTTGTCGCGTGCAAGGGCAAGGAAGCGCCAACGGCGTCCACCACGACCACGGGAGCGAGCGCGGCAGCCGCCCCGACCAGCGCTGCGGGCGCCGCAGCCAACGCCGCGGCCACGGCCCTCGCAAACGCCGTGAGCCCCGCCGCCACCAGCGGCCTGAAGGCCGATGAGACGTGGGGCGCCTCGTGCGACACCATCACGGTCGACAGCGAGTGCGGCGGCTTCCTCCTGCGGGATCCCTCCAAGAAGGCAAAGGCCGCCGAGGTGATGACTCACTTCTGCAAGAAGGGCACGATCGCAACCACCTGCCCCGCGAGCGGCATCGTCGCGGCGTGCCGAAGCGGCGCGGATGGCATCAATTACTATTGCAGCTCCGGGCCGGAGGCGTACGACGCGGCCGCCGCGAAGGCCGCATGCGCGAAGAGCCGCGGCCACATCGTCGACTGAGGGCACACCACGTCGCGTCGTTGGGCTACTTGCTCTTCATCTCGACGAGCAGCACTTCCGTGTCTGTCGTGCCCGTGTTCTCTCCGACGTGCGTCTGCGCGGGGAGCCACATGACGTCACCGGGCTTGAACTCGCGGTCCTTGGTGGTGCCGTCGGGGAAGGTGAGCCGACGGCGAAATGCCGAGAGCGCGTACAAGACCGACTCGGGATGGTGGTGCGGGTGCGTCTTCGCACCGGGCTCGTCGTGGTAGCGGAGGACGCGGACGCGCGCGTTCTCCATCACCGCCTTGTACTTGTCCGGGTCGCTGACCGTCGGGTCGTCGCCGCCGACCGCCGCATTCGCAGCAGGCGGGATCATCGCCTCCTGGCCATGGGAAACGTCGCGCGGCGCCGAGGCGCATGGCTTGGTAGCCGACGCGCAGCCGACGCAATACACAGCGACTGCCAGCGCAACGAGTCTCGACATGGGGCACGTCCTCCGCGCCCGAACCTCTGCGCTGCCTGAGGGCGCGTCAACGAGAAACCTCATGCTCTGGATCGCTCTCCGCACGCTCGGGATGTGGTAGTTGGACGCGAACCGATGAGCAGCATCGATCGCATCCGGAAGCTCATCGCGCTTTCGGAGTCGACGAACGAGCACGAGGCGCGGTCCGCCGCGTACCTCGCGTGCAAGATGATCCGCGACGGCGGCTATCGCATCGTGGAGGCCGATGCCGATGCCTGGGACGAGCAGCCTCGTCCGCCGCCGTGGGCGGCGTGGAGCGCACCACGCGAAGACATGGGACGGTCACCGCCGCCTCCGCGCTCCGCGCGCGACGAACGCCCGCGCCGAGAAGTCCCCTGCGAGATCACGCCGGCCCGGCGCTCGGGGCTGTGCGCCGTGTGCGGCGAGGAGTTCGAGCGAGGAGACGAGGTCGCGTACCCGACGCTCGAGGGCGACACGAGTCTCGGCGCCGTGCACGCAGATTGTCGCGCACGGTGGACCGCTCCGATCGACCGCTAGCACCCCACTGCGGCGTCGCCGGAGTGATAGACCCGTCCCATGCCGGCGCCGCGTCTCGTCACCATCCCTTACAGCTACTACTGCGAGAAGGCACGCTGGGCGCTGGAGCGCGGGGGGGTCACGTTCGTCGAAGATACGCACGCGCCGCTCTTCGCGTGGCGCGGCGCGCTCGGCGCCGGCGGTCGAGTCCCTCGTGCCGATGTTCGATCGCCGCTTCGGACCTGCGACTCGACGCGTCGGCTGCGAGGAGGCGCGTGCAACGCGCGCCGGAGCGTTTGCGATGCGCATCTAAGCGGCGTATCGCTGACCGTCGCGTCGCAGTCAGCGGCGCGCTTCGCGCGTGAGCTCGATCTCCACGCCGAGCGTCTCCGCTTCCCCGGGCTGGATGTTGAACATCCGGATCCGCAGCGCTCCGTCGGTGTGGTCGTCGAGCTCGGTGCGCCAGCCCCATCGCGGCTGACCCTCGCCGACGAAGAACGTCCCGAGCGCGCTGATCGCTCCCGCGGCGCCGCCGTCCGCGACGGGCTTGCTCTCCGACACGAGGATGGCACCGCCGGTGTGAAGGCTGTCGATCCACGACATCCGGAAGACTCGATCACCCCTCTCGTAGGCGATCGTCAGCTCGCCGGCGATCGCCTCGCCCATCGCGCGAGACACGTAGGCGAAGCGCAGGTAGCGCCCGCCGAGGAGCATCTCGATCGTGCCTTGCCACGGCGCGCGGTCGGCCGCCTCCGGGTTGCTCGGCGACTACCCGGGTGGTCCATGCGCGACGATGCTCTCCACCGGGCGCCTCCGACTTCTCCCGTCGTTTGCGCGGCGCAGGCGTGGTGGCTCGACTCTCGCAACGCGACGATGCGTGGAGAAGTCGAACATGATCAAGCGATGCGAGAGAAATGGTTGCGAGGTGCTCGGGGCTTGTCGGAGATCGAGACTCCGGTCGTTCGGCGTCCTGGTCGCGCCGCTCGCGCCGAGCCTAGCGGCGTGCGCGAGCGAAGTGCCGGTCGAGGAGTCCGGGTCGTCCACATCGGCCATCGTTCGCAACGACATCATGATTCGCGGCCGATCGTGGGTCGACGAGAGGGTGCCCTACAGCCAGTCGAAGACGCACAAGAACCAGTACGGCACGTACCGCACCGATTGCTCCGGCTACGTATCGATGGCGTGGAGCCTCGACCAGTCGCGCACGACCTACACGCTATGGGACGTGACGAAGCAGATCGCCTCCGCGGATCTGCAGCCCGGCGACGCCTTGCTGAAGGACTCCGGTGGTACCGACCACGTCGCGCTCTTCGTTCGCTGGGCCGGGCAAGGACGTCCGGTGGTCTGGGAAGAATATTCCAGCGGGCACCCCGCCGAGGAGCGCACGTGGGAAGGCCTTCGCGGCTTCACGCCCGTGCGTTACACGGGGACCACCGGGACGGCGTCGGGCTCCTCGGGCAAGGGCATGCCGGTTCTCGTGACCTGGAACCCCGTGCCCAGCTCCGAGGCGTCACTCGACGTGATCCTCACCGGCGGTCGGACCATCGCTCCGTGCATCGCGGTGGAGGTGCTCCGCGATGAATTTCGCCGGAAGGTGAGCGACGGCCTCGGCTACTCGTTCACGGGCGCGTGCGTGTCGCCCCGGATCACGCCGGCGCCCGAGGAGATCGTCGCGTTCCAGGTTTGCACCGCGCAGAACAACGACTGGGCGGCCGCGAAGTGCACGCGCTCCGCGCCGTGGAACCACACCTCCGGCACCTTGCACATCGACAACCGCTGACCCGGGCGCTGGAGGCCTGCGCTCTCGCGCTCTACGGCGTCTTCTTCATGTCCGCGAGGATGCGCGTCGTCTCGTCGACCCAGAGGTCGCGCGCGAGGGCGTCCTTCCACTTGTCGAGCTGACGCTGCGTGCGTGGGTCCTGCGGCGTCGCTTCCTGCGTCCCGAGCGCAGCGACCTCCATCAGCGGCTTCTGTTCGCGCTTCTTCGGATCGAGCGCATCGAGGTCGGCCTTGGCGCGCTTGTACTCGGCCTGCCAGGCGGCGCGCTCGAGCGGCTTCAGTGTCTTGTCCTTCCGCGCCTCCATGATCGAGGCGAACTTCTTGACGACGGCGAGGTCGGCGTTTGCGCTCGTCCGCGCGGTGCTCGCCGACGCGAGGTCTGCCGTTCTCCACGCGTGCGGCGACTTGACGAACGAGACCGCAGGGATCGTCGACCACGGGATGGCGTGGGGG
>JAYTZB010000910.1:0-1679 GCA_043742085.1 Polyangiaceae bacterium | reverse complement strand
CGGCCTCCTTCGGTGACGTCCACGAGCCGTAAATTCCTCAGATCCTCGCTGGGTTCGGCCTCGTCGTCGGCAAGGGCACGACGGGTCGCGAGGACGGCGGCCATGACAGCGCCGAACTCTCTTCGCCCCCGACGAAGAAAAAATTTGCGCGAAGGCCTGTCCCAGGTCATCTCAGGGTCGCCGTCGGGTGGTGTGGGTCTGATCCAGATACGTCGTACTCGCCTCGAGGACGTCCGGAAACACTCTGGCTCGGTGTTCTCATCCCTGCGGAATCTCACAAGTTTAGAAGGAGTCGAGCCGCTCATGCTCAATCGCTCGCGTCTGACAACCATCGCGCCCTTCGGCCTCGTGGCCGCCGGAATCGCTCTTGTCGCGGTCGGCATCGCCGCCTGCAGCACCCCGGTCAAGCGCAGTGGCTTCGTTCCGCCGGACGACACGGCGGACGCCGGATTCGAGGCGAGCGTGGGTTTCACCCCCGGAGCGGTGCCCTGTCAGGGCCTCGCGTGCAAGCGCCAGAAGTGCGACGACCCGTCGGTCACCACGACCATCACGGGCAAGGTCTACGACCCGGCCGGCGCGAACGCGCTCTACAACGTCATGGTCTACATCCCCGGCGGGCCGAACGGCGACGCCGAGCTCCCCCCGATCACCGAGGGCGTGAGCTGCCAGACCTGCGCGAGCGTCGCGCTCAGCCCCATGGTCAGCGCGCTCACCAACACGAAGGGTGAGTTCGAGCTGAAGGACGTGCCAGTCGACAAGAACGTCCCCGTCGTCATCCAGGTCGGAAAGTGGCGCCGCACCCTCAAGTTCGACGTCACGAAGAAGTGCGAAGCGAACGCGGTTCCGGATCGCGAGTTCCGCCTTCCGAAGAACGGCACCGAAGGCGACATGCCGCACATCGCGGTCACCGCCGGCGGCTGCGACGCGCTCGAGTGCCTGCTCCGCGGCATCGGCGTCGACGACAAGGAGTTCGTGCCCGGAGCGAGCACCGCGGGTCACATCCACGTGTTCAACGGCTCGGGCGGACAGTTCAGCGGCGCGCCCCAGGCCGGCGGCACCACGACCGATCCGATGGGCGGCGAGCTCTGGAACGACACGACCAAGATGTCGAACTACGACATGGTCATGCTCTCCTGCGAGTGCAGCGAGAACAATTCGAACAAGGGCGGCGACGTCGGCGCGGCGGGAACCCCAGCCAACGCACGCCAGGCGATGTGGGACTACGCCAACCTCGGCGGCAAGATCTTCGCGACGCACTTCCACTACACGTGGTTCAAGAACTCGCCGCGGGACGACTGGAAGAACGTCGCCAACTGGCAGGCGCAGGGCGGCGGCTCTGGCGCGTACGAGGTCGACCAGACCTTCCCCAAGGGCGCGTCGTTCGCCGACTGGCTCGTCAACGTGAACGCGTCGCCGAGCAAGGGAACCATCCAGCTCACCGACGTCACCGACTCGCTCTCGAACGTGAACGCTCCGGCGCAGAGCTGGATCGCGAAGCCGCCGGTGGGCGGGAAGCCGCCGCAGGATCGTTACTTCTCCTTCAACACCCCGACGGCGGCGGCGCCCGAGGATCAGTGCGGTCGCGCGGTCTACTCGGACCTTCACCTCATGGGCATCAGCGCCGGCGGCGGCTCGTTCCCCAACGGTTGCCCGGCTCCCGGCGGACTCTCTGCGCAGCA
>JAYTZB010000909.1:0-1947 GCA_043742085.1 Polyangiaceae bacterium | reverse complement strand
CTGCTCCTCCAGCTCTGCGGCGTTCTCGTCGCGTGTGGCACGGGCCCGACCGCCGATGAGCCATCCGGGCTCTCGTCATCGTCGGGCTCGCTTTCGAATGCCGTCACGACGCGCACGCAGCTGGGTGCGAACAACACCTCTGGCAGCTCGCAATTTCGCGATCTCTACACGCCCGCCGCGCGCTTCGACGGCGCGCACATCGGGGTGGTGTCGAACGGTGACGCGCCGCTCCCGTCGGTCACCGCCACCTCCCTGGAGGTCGGGGCCGTCAGCAAGGTGTCGACGCGTTCGCTCCTCTACCCGGGAGCGACGACCAAGCTCTTCGTCGAGACCCAGAGCTGGTTCTGCACGCAGGGCCAGTCGCCACTTGGCACGACAGGCAGCACGGACCAGTGCGGAAGCCACATCGACGTCGGATACGGCTCGAACACGACCGCTCACGTGAACAGTCAGATCGCCGACATGATGAGCCGCGGCTTCGACGGCGTCATCGCCGACTGGGTCGGGCAGAGCGCGGGGCAGGGACTCCTCGACAGCGCCACCACGAGCTCCGCGGCCATCGTCACGGGCACGCTCTTCGCGATGATGAAGGCGGCGGAAGCAACGAGCGGCAAGCTCGAGTTCGCCGTCATGGAAGACCAGGGAATCAAGGCCTGCGCGGCGATCGCGAGCTGCGACGTGACGCAGGCCGTGGTGAGCGATCTCCAGTTCATCGCCACCAACTTCTACCCCTCGCCGGCGTACTACCGCATCGGCGGCCGGCCCGTTCTCTACTTCTTCAGCGTCGACGCGTGGGCCGGCGCCTACGGAAAGAAGATCGACTGGGCGTTCGTGCGCGCGCACGGCGCGGGCAATCCGCTTTTCGTCTTCGAGAACGCTGGCGCCTACGAGCACCCGAACGACGACGGCGCGTACGCATGGCTGACGACGAAGCCGATCGGCAGCTACCCGGGCAGCGATCCGTTCGGGACGGCGCACTTCCTTCCTTACTTCTACGCGCAGGCGGGCAATCACCCGACGAAGATCACCTTCGGTGCGGCATTCAAGGGCTTCGACGATCACGTCGTCAACGGCTGGGCGAGCTCGGGCAACGGGCGTAGGTACACGGCTCAGCAGTGCGGCAAGACGTGGCTCGACACGTTCCGCGAGGCGAACAAGCACTACTCGGCATCGAACCAGCTCAGCGGAATGCAGCTCATCACCTGGGACGACTACGAGGAGGGCTCGGAGCTCGAGACCGGGATCGAGAGCTACGCCGACGTGGCGCCTTCGGTCGTCGGCTCGGCGCTGAGCTGGAACGTCGGGCTCGCGCCGGGAGCGGCGGCAGATTGCGCGAGCGCCGTGAGCGCCGGGTTCGATCTCGGCGAGACGATCCACCACTTCGCGGTCTATGCGTCGCGCGCCGGTGACGGCGAGAACCTCACGCTGATCGCCGACGCACTGCCCGCGACCACGCGCTCCTTCGACTTCGCGGGCATGCTGCCCGCGGGCGGCTGGTTGCTCTACGTCTACGCCGTCGGTCAGCCTTCGCTCCGCAATCATCTCTCGGCGGCGGTGCCGGCGTCCGGCGGCGGCAGCGTCATCGGCGGTGACGGCTGCTCCGGATCTCCGCAGGTCCTCGAGCCCACGGCGGGCGAGCCCGTCGGCCCCTCGATTCACCTCCGAACGACGGCGCCCGCCTGCATCGGAGCGAGCATCGCGTACGTCGACGGCAAGCAGGTGGCGAAGGGAACCGGCGCGCTCGACGTCTGGGTGCCGGTCACCATGGGCACCCACAGGTTGAGCGTCAACGGATGGGCGGGGAGCACGGCGCATCCGTCCTCGCCGGTCACGTTCGCAAGGACGTACTGACCTAGGCACGGAGCGGAGCCCGGGAAGAGATCGTTCCCGCGGGGAAGGATGCATTCCCGGATCCCGTCGTCACTCCGACACGTCCCGCGTGCGGCT
>JAYTZB010000908.1:0-1660 GCA_043742085.1 Polyangiaceae bacterium | reverse complement strand
AGCTTCCTGCTGGCATGTTGATACTGGGCATTCCAGGCGAGCCCCGAGCCCCCTTCGCGCGCGGCGATGAGCTGGGCGCCGTAGCCTGCGTCACCGTCTCCGATCACCGTTCCGTCGCGGAGCGTGCGTGGCGGGCCGTGCTTCAGCACGGAGGCGATGGCCTGCGCGGAGAGCAAGATCTCGCCGTCGTGCGATCGCCATACCCCGTCGACGCTGCCCACGTAGGCGTCATGCGTGCACCGCGATCCGGGTGCCAGCACCTCCCCCGTCGGACAGACCGCGCGCGCCCCCGAGCCGTCGGGCAGCGCGTAGCTCGGATAGGCGCTCGTCTTCTCGGCGCGCGCAACGGCGGTGCCCAGGAAACCGATGTGGGCCTTTCCGCCCTCGAAATCGTGCTTCAAACGCAGCACCTGGTACGCGGTCGTGGGATCGACGAGCTGCGTTCGTCGCGCGCCGCTGCCGTCTTGCACGTCGAGGCTGTTCGCCTCGGTCACCGCCGACATCGCGCCCACCGACCAGCTCTGGCCGAGGCGACCGACGAGCTTCGTCGCGCCCAGGATGGCCGAGGGCTCCGGGAGCGTGACCAGCCGATCGGCGAACGCCGGCGTCGGCCGGAGAGACGGCGTGTCGGGACGCCGTCCGATGCGACGCGTGTAGAGGAGCTGGAACGAGCGCGCGAAGAACAGCGGCGCCGGTGCTTCGAATATCTCCGCGCCTTCGACGAAGAACGGCCGCTTCTCGGGAAAGAAGGATTCGAAGTTCGATAAGTTGAGATAGAGCTCGTCGCCTTCGACCTGCGTGAAATCGGGATTCACGGTTCCGTCGAGCGTCAGATCCGGAGTGAGGTGCCACCGGAGATCGAGCCCGGCGGACGCTGCCGGCACGAGACCGGAGTCGAGCGTGACATCGGTCTTGTCGCGACGGCGCAGCCGTCCCAGCACGAAGGGCCGCAGCTCGAGATCGGCGCGCGGGCGCATCCGCAGGTCCTCGAGGTGCCCGTACATCGAGACCTCGCTCGCCACGTTGCGCGGGACCAGCGCCCACTGGTCGGTCTCCTGGCGCATCGACGTGTAGCGACGCGCCTGGAAGCCCCAGGTCTGGATGCCGCCTCCCGACGAAAAGCGGAGGATGCGCAGCGGGATGCGGATCTCGGCCGACCAACCGCCTTCGCGAACGACGGTGCGCGCGTCCCAGTTCTCGTCCCACCCCGAGCTGAAGCGGTCGTTGCTGTCGATGACGTCGTTGGAGCGGATGCCGTCGCGCAGCACGCCGGCGGCGTTGACCGTGAACTCGAACGCGGTCTTGCCCTGCGCCCGACTGTCGATGTCGATGGTGACCGAGTCCGACTCCACGTCACGATCGCGACGCGCCATGCGCTTCACGATCGGTACCGTCTTCTGCTCGAGCTCGAAGGCGACGTAGATGGCCTCGTCGTCGTAGAGGACCCTGAGCGTGGTGCGCTCCGACGGCGCGGCGCTCTCCACCGGGAACTGCTGCGTGAACGCGCTGGTCGCGGAGGCGAGCGCCCATACCGGGTCCGAGAGATCGCCGTCGATCGACGGCGGCGACGGCGTCCGCACCGGAACGAGCACGGGCGCCGGCGCCAGCTGCGCGAGCACGAGCACCAGAGCGGCAGGAAGCGCGGGGACCACGGGCAGCG
>JAYTZB010000907.1:0-1803 GCA_043742085.1 Polyangiaceae bacterium | reverse complement strand
CCGCCTACCGATTCTCGGCGCGACGAAAGATGGTCGCGAGCGTCTTGCGGGCGGCAGCGACGTCACCCTCGGTGACGGCCAGCGCCCTGGCCGACACCGCGTCGGTCTCGACGCCGATCCGCGCGAGGCGCTCGGCGACCGCGGCGACCAGCGGCGGAGCGTTGCCGAGGAGCTCGCTCACCTTGCGGCGAATGCGAGGCTGCTGCGCGATCTCGCCGAGGAGCATGCGGAGCATCTCGGGCCGCGCCGAGTCGGGCGCGGGCTCGTCTTCTTCGTCCTCGTCGTCCTCCTCTTCCTCTTCGTCTTCCTCTCCGATCGACTCGCCCGCCGCGAGCTTGCGGAGAGCCGCGGCGAGATCGAGCGACGTCTCGAGCTTCGCGAGCAGCGACTCGGAGGTGGTGAGCTCCGAGCCTTCGCCGCCGCTGAAGACACAAGGACCGAGGCTCGCGATGAGCGCGCGCAATGCGGTGACCTGCGCAGGGTCGAAGTCGTTCGGATGCTCGATGTCGATCGAGGCCGTGCACGTCGCGAGGCGCGCGAGGGCGGCCTCGTCGCCGTGCACGCCGGGCTTCTTCGAACCGGGCGCTGCGACGGTCGGGATCACGGATTTTTGCGGCACCGAGGCCTCCGGCCAGAGCCCGAGCTCCGGGGGCTCGAGCTCCTCCCCGGGCTCGAGGTGCTCGGCGAGATCGGGCCCGACGACGGCGGCGAGCGCCTTGTACATTTCGGCGACCGCGCGTTCGGCGACGGCGGTGCTGACGGGAGCGTAGAGAGACCAGGACTGACTCATGCGGCCGGCATCTTACTTCAGGGTGCGCTCTCTCTGCGCGTGAACGTCGAGGGCTTCGTGCCGCACGCTCATGCCCCTCGGCCGAGGATCCATCCTTCGCGGAGCACCACCTCGTCGTCGTCGGGTGCGCCGTGGCCCCGCGAGCCGCCGAGGACCGCGAGCATGCCGAGGAGACCGATCACGGCGTCGAAGCGATCCTCACCCGTGCCGTCCTCTCCGAAGCCGTCGCGAAGCTGCGCCACGAGCTGCGGCGACAGGTCGAGGTCGAGGTCGAGGTTGAGGTCGGCTCCGTGGGCCCAGCGGAGGACGCCTTCCGCGCTCTCGCGGCGGGAGCGACGTGAACGCTTGCCGCGTTCGAGCGTGCCGTCATCGGCGCGTACGCTTGGCAGCGTCGCGCCGACGTAGCCGTAGACGTCTCCCGGGTAGCTCTCGACGATGATCGCCCCCTCGCGCGCGAGCAGCTCGTCGAGAGCGCCGTCGAACGGCCATATCGCAGCGCCCGCCGCGACCGCAGGCCGGAGGACCTCGCGCCATCCGGTGAGCGCCGCCTTGCCGACCTGGTTGCCACCGAGCGTCCAGAAGAGCGGGCATGCACGTCGACCTTGCGCGACGTCGCAGCGCCGAAAGAGCTCCGCGGGCGACGTGAGCCCGAGCCCGTCGACGAGGTGCTGGCGCTTCACGTGCCTGCTCCCCTGCGGATAGAAGGGCCGGTGCAAGGCGATCTCGTCGGCCGTGCGCGCGACATCGAAGAAGGCCGCGTACGGCGCGCGACCGAGCCCCGGGAGCCACTCGAGAAAGGTGGGAGCGCCGATCCTGCGCGCGTACGCCGAGGGAATGCCGATCGGGAAATCGAAGCCGGCGAGGACGCTGGGCTCGCGGAGCAGCGAGAGAAGCTCCTCCGGCGTGACGAGCGCGGGCGCGTCGACCGCATAGCGAGCGCCATCGACGAGACGAGCGCGGGAGGCCCACCGCTTCCTGGGATGCATGCTCCAGTCGGCGTGGACGACCGAGCG
>JAYTZB010000906.1:0-6420 GCA_043742085.1 Polyangiaceae bacterium | reverse complement strand
TGTTCTTCGATGCCATGCACCCGCAGCTCCGCGCCGTCCCGAAGAACGGCGGCGCCACGAAGGTCGTCGTGGAGGACGAGTCGCTCTCGGGCGCCACCGCCATCGAGGCCGACGGGCGCATCGTCTACATCGCGACCGGCTCGCGCGAGACCGGCGCCATCGTATCCGTCGAGCGCAAGTAGCCGCTCGGCACTCGGAGAGGTCAGGGCGCGCAGGCGGGATCGAAGACGTAGACCGTCGGCGCAGCCGGCGCCTGCGGGTCGACCGCGAGCACGTAACCGAGACCGTTCGAGCCCGCGGCGGCCAGCTGGCTCACCGCGAGGGTGATCGGGAAGCGGCGCGGTGACATGTCCGCGTTCTTGACGATGGCGAGCGCCGGCGTCCGCGTGATGAACTCGACGTTCGATTGCATCGTCGGATTGGCGGGGCTCGCGACCGTCACCATGGCCGTCTTCGAGTCGAGCAGCGCGACGGGTCCCACGCTCGGTGTACCGAGCGGCGCACCGCCGTAGACCTCGAGGTCGATGCCCGCCGCGGGATCGAAGGGAGCGGTGCCGTCGGCGACGAGAAAATAGCCCCTGGCCGCGCGGATGGCGGGGAACGGCGGCCCCGGCTGTCCCGGCGGCGAGGTCAGCGCGAGATACGCCCAGAAGAGCGCGCCGTCGGCGCTCTGCGTGAAGTACGTCGGGCCGGTGGCCGGTGCCGCCGTGGGGATGACCGTGTCCATGGCGGTGGTCGCCGTGGCGCTGCCGGCTCCGTTCACGAACGCGAAGATCGGCGTACCCGCTCCGTTGATCTGGCCCACCACGAGGCGCGAGCCGCTCACCGCCAGCGGCGACGATTGCGCGCTGACGGCGACGGTGTTGGACGTGAGCGTCACCGGCTCGGGGAGCGGCGGCTCGACCGCCGCCGACGCGTAGGCGGCCATCACGTTCTGATCGACGAGCAGCGCCGTGTCGTTTCCGCGGGGGAAGAGCGTGACGGGGTCGGACGCCGGGCGATTGAACGCAGCGAGCACGGTGGTGACCCGGATCTTGTTGGCGAACGGATTGGGCGGCACGTCCACGTACGCGATCGGAACGCGCGACGTCGCTCCAGCGCCCGCCGGCGTGCCGAGGAAGTACATGCGGCTGCCGCTCGCGATGATCTGGTTCGGGACGAAGCCGAGGCCGGTGATGGGCACCGCGGCCGGCGTCGGGTTCTGCGGATCGTCGGCTGCGAAGGCGAGCACGCCGTTGGTGGTGCCGACGAACACGAACGGATAGACGGCGGCGAAGCAACGTCCGAGATTTCCCCCGCAGCCGATCTGCGCGCCGACCGCGAACTGCGAGGCTCGGTACTTGTACGGCTTGGCTGCGCCGCACTTCATCGCCGCCTCGTCGCACGCGGCCGAGCTGCATGCCTGGTCGCGACACACGTCGAACACGCAGGCCTTCCGCGGGAGGTCGCACTTCGCGGTGAGGCAGCCTCCGGTGCCCTTGCAGTCGCTGTCCTGCGTGCAGACACCGCCCTCGGGTTGAATGGGCGGCAATGTGCCGTCGCCGCCGGCGTCGACGGGCGCCGCGGTCTCGGCGACGGGAGCGTCGACCGCGCCGGCCTCGTCCACGCGACCGATGAGCGACTCGTCGAGACCGAGCGAGCAGCTCGCCATGGTCACGACGCCCGGGACGAGCACGCATGCCGCGAGGCCGATGGTGGCTCTCGTACGGCTCATTTCGCGCATTCCGCTCATCAGAACTTCCCCGTCAGGACCGCGCCGCCGGGCGCCGCGCCTACGTTCACGCGACCCTCGCCGTTCCGATCCGGCAACACCACGAGGACCACGGCGCCGGCCACCAGCACGACGCCGGAGATCAGCGCCACGTTGGTCCACGTCTGGAGCGACGACGCGTGATCGAAGGCTTCGCGCGTGGGGCCGGCGTCGTAGGCGGTCTTCGCGCTGTTCGCGCTGGAGCCGAGGACGATGGCGCTCCCGAGCGCGGCGATGCCGATGCCTCCCACGCCGACGCCGATCACCCGGCGCGTGATCCAGTACGGACGCGGCGGCGGCGGAGGCGGCTCGACGACGGGGGCTGCCTTCACCGGCTCGGGCTCGGGCCTGGGCGCGATCTTCGGCTCGTCCTTGAGCTCGACGCCGACCGCCTTGCCGGCCTGGAGCGTCACGTCGCGGCGCTCGATCGGCTTGCCCGGCGCGCGGACGCTGAGCGCATGGACGCCTGCACCGGCGTGGAGGCGCGCGGGCGTCGGCACCTCGGTGAACGTGTCGAGCTGCACGCGCCAGCCGTCGGGCGCCGTGACGGTCACGGTGCCGAGCGTCGCCTCCAGCTGCGCGACGCGATCCTTCGCAAGGCCCGTTTGCTTCGGCTCGAGACCGCCCACGTCGAGCGCGCGCGCGTAGGCATCGGCGGCGCGCTCGGGCCGCGAAGCGTTGTCCCACGCGAGACCCGCAGTGTAGAGCGCCACCGAGCTGGTCCGGAACGACGCCGCGGCCTCGAAGTGGAGCGCGGCCTCCTGGAAGCGCTTCTGCTGGAACGCCTGCGAGCCCTGCTGGTACTGGAGGCGCGCCTCGGTCGCTGCGTCGCTCGGCGTGGCGTCCTGCGCGCGCGCCGCGATCGGTGTCAGGCTCAGCGCGGCGACTAAGCCGGCGATCGCCAGGCGAGTGCCGATGCGCGCGGATCGCTTCGAGATGCCAGGCCCCATGATGGGCAGGATAGAGCCAAAGGCCACGCGCTGACCAACGCGCTGCACGCTCAGAACGGGTTCGGCGGCAGCGCGGGATCGTTCCGGGGAGCGGGGCGCTTCTTCGGCGGGTCCTTTGCGGGATCCTTCGCGGGATCCTTTGCGGGCTCGTCCGCGGTGGGCGGCGCCTGACCGGTGACCGCGACGGGCGGCGGCGACGGATCGGCGGCCGTGACCGGCGCGGCGCCGGCCGGCTTCAACGCGATCGGGAGCGGCGACGTGCTGTAGAAGTCGACGAGCACCGTCATGTCCTCGAAGCCCTTCGCGCGGGCGACCACCGTAACGCTCTTGCCCATCGCCGGCCGGGTCACGCTTCGCACGTCCCCTGCGAGCTCGAGGCCGTCGACGGAGAGCGTCGCCTCCGCAGGCGTCACGCGGAACGCGATCTCGACCGGCACCGGCGTGGGGGTGCCGGCATGGGAGGCGCCGTTTCCGGAAGCGCTCGTCCCCGTCCCGCTGGGCTCCGCGGCGGGGGCAGGCTCGACGGCGACCGCGCCACGGCGATGGCGCACCACGAGAAGACCCCCGACGCCGATGAGCACCGCGAGCAGGACGCCCGCGGCGATGGCCATGACGTAATGACCCGCCCCGGCGGGCGCGCTCGACGGTCGCTCGGCGGCGGGAGGCGGCGGTTCGAACGAGCTCGGCGGCTGGCCGTACGCGTACGGGTGCTGGTGCTGCGGCTGCATCGACGGCGGATGCTGCTGGCGCACGTGGTCGGAGATCGAGGCCACCTGCGGAGGCATCGAGGACACCTGCGGAGGCATCGACGACACCGGCGGCACCGTGAAAGGCGGCAGCGCGTTCCCGAAGCCACTCGACGGCATGCCCGTCGTCTCCGGCATGAGCGTGGTCTGCGCGAACGGCTTCAGCATCGGCGGCGCCGGCGAATGCGAGGGATACGACGGCGGCTGCGCCTGCGCCGCGAAGCCATGCGGCGCCGCCTGCGGGATGGTCGTCGAGCTGCTCGGCCCCGCGCCGCCCGCGCCTTGTTGCGACTGTTGCGGCTGTTGCGGCTGTTGCGGCTGCTGAACGGACGGCAGTGCGGGGAGCGTGGCGGCAGCCATCTTCAGCGGCGGCGGCGGCGGGCCGGAGCGGCTCGGCGGACCGCTCATCTGCATGGTCGTGTAGAGCGGCTTCGCGCCGTGACCGCTCGAGGGCTTCACGCCCGATCGATGACCGCCGCCCGCGTCACGGGCCTGGTTCGACGGCGTCATGCCGCCGGGGGTCTCGCTCCAGCCGGCATCGCCGTCGCCCGCGGACGACGCCTGGCGGATGCGCTCCTTCCGCCGATCGATCTGCTCGCCGATGCGCGCCCGGACCACCTGCGCGACGTTCGACTGCGTGACGAGCTGACCGCGCGCGAGGAACTCCTCGAGCGCGAATCGCATGCGTTCGGCGGACGGGTAACGAAGGATCGGTTGCGGGGAAAGTGCACGCATCACGATCCGCTCGAGCTCCTGCGGATACTGCCGCAGCAGCGTGGTGGGCGCGGGGAACTCGCCCTTCAAGACCGCGTGCATCACCTGGTGATCGCCGTCGCCACGGAACGGACGCTGTCCGGTGGTGGCCTCGTAGAGCACGCAGCCCAGCGAGAAGACGTCGCTCCGGCGATCGATGGCGGCGCCGGTCACCTGCTCCGGCGCCATGTACGCGATCTTGCCCTTGAGCTGACCGGCGCTCGTGGCCTCGTGGAGCTGCCCGAGCGCCTTCGCCACGCCGAAGTCGGCGACCTTCGCGGTGCCGTCGGCGGTGAGCAGGATGTTGTGCGGGGAGAGATCGCGATGAACGACGCCGAGCGCGCGTCCGTCCTCGTCGGTGAGCTCGTGGGCGGCGTGGAGGCCCGCGCAGGCATCGGCAACGACGCGCGCGATGACCCGCGCGTCGACCGCTTCGGTCTTGCCGGTGGCGCGGAGCACCCGCGCGAGTGAATCGCCGTTGACCCACTCCATGACGAGGTAGAGCGTGTGCTTCTCCTCGCCGAGCTCGTAGATCTCGCAGACGTTCGGATGATGCACGCCGGAGGCGATGCGCGCCTCGTCGAGGAACATCCGTTCGAACTCCGCTTCCTCGGCGAGGTGCGGGAGGATGGTCTTGATGGCGACGAGCTTCTGGAAGCCGCGCTGTCCGTGCAGACGCGCCGCCCACACGCGGGCCATGCCGCCACGAGCGATGGGAACGAGCAGCTCGTAGCGTCCGAGGCGCGTGCCCGGGAGCATCGAGCCGTAGTCTGACGGCTCCTCGATCAGCTCGTCGGACGCCAGGACGTCGGCCATCGAGGGAAGGTTACACCAAAGCCACCGCCATAGCCTGTGATCGGCGGGCCTCGGGGGCGGTGCGCGGGCCTCCCGCAGGACCGCGAAAGCTGACAGGATGCGCGCCGTGCAAGGGCCCGAAGCGACGTCTCCCACCCCGGCTTCGACGGCCGCGCGTCGCGGCGGCTGGGGTGTGGCGATCGCTGCGACGCTCGGGATGAGTGTAAGCTACATCGACCGTCAGACCCTCGCGGCCATCGCTCCTGCCGTTCGCAGCGCGCTCGCCATCGACCATGCCCAGTACGGCTGGCTCCTGAGCGCCTTCTCGATGGCGTACTTCTTCGGCGCGCCCGCGGCCGGCGCCGTGGTCGACCGCCTGGGCGCGCGACGCGGCTTCGCGGTGGCCGTCGTCGTCTGGTCGGTGGTCGCCGGCGCCCACGCGCTCGTCACCTCGTTCGCGATGCTGTTCGCGCTGCGCATCCTGCTCGGCGCTGCCGAGGCCCCGTCGTTTCCGGCGGCCGCTCAGGCGATCCGACGCTCGCTCCCCAGGACGTATCGCTCCGCCGCGTACGGCCTGCTCTTCACGGGCAGCTCGCTCGGCGCGATGATCGCCGCGCCGCTCGCGCTCAGCCTCGAGGGCGCCTTCGGCTTCCGCGCCGCGTTCATCGGAACGGCGGTCATCGGCACGGCGTGGATCCCCTTCTGGCTGGCGATGACACGCGCCGATCGCATCCCCAGCGAGGAGATCGACGAGGCCGACGCGGGCGGCGCTGCCGCCGCGCGATCGATCTACCGCGGCCCCGAGGCCCGCGAGGGCGGCGAGCCCGAGAGCTGGTTCCAGACCATGCGGAGCCCGCCCGTCCTGCGCGCGGTCGTCGCGGTCATCGGCTCTGCGCCGGCCATCATGTTCGTCCTCAACTTCTCGTCGCAGTACCTCGTCGAGCACTGGCACATGCCGCGCCTCTCGACGCGCGGCTATCTGGTGATCCCGCCGCTCTTCTTCGACGTGGGCGCGGTGGGCTTCGGCTGGTGGGCGAGCCGCCGCGAGCGAGGGCACGATGCGAACGAGCCCGCGACACGCCGGACCCACACGGGCCTCCTCGCGCTCTCGGGCGCGCTCGCCGCGCTCCTCGCGCTCGCGCCGCTCGCGCCGTCACCCGCCATCGCGATGGCCATCTTCGGCGCGGCCGGCTGCGGCGGCGGCGGCATCTACGTGCTCGTCACCGCCGACATGCTGAGCCGCGTTCCGCTCGCCAAGACCTCGAGCGCAGGCGGAATGACCGCGGCCGCGCAGTCGCTCGCGCACATCGGCGCGGCACCGCTGGTGGGGATGGCCATCGATCGCACGCATAGCTACGCCGTCGCGCTGGTGGCGCTCGGCCTCGTCGTCCTGCCGACCACCGCCGCCTTCGCGCTATGGCCGGGC
>JAYTZB010000905.1:0-6489 GCA_043742085.1 Polyangiaceae bacterium | reverse complement strand
TCGAGCCGCGAAGCGCGCTCGATTCCATCGGCCAGCTCCTCCGTCCGGAGCTGGCCGATCTCGTCGCGTACGTGCCGCACGATCCGCCCGGCATCGAGGTGAAGCTCGACGCCAACGAGGCGCCCCCCGTCTCGGCCGCGGTGCGCGAGGTGGTGGCCCGCGCCATCGCGAGCGTGGCGCTCGAGCGCTATCCCGATCCGCGCGCGCTGCGTCTCAAGGAGGCCATCGCCAAGCGCACGGGCGCGAAGGTCGACGATCTGCTGGTCGGCACCGGCTCCGACGAGGTGATCGGGCTCGTGACCAACGCGCTCGCGTGGCCGCGACGTCGCAACACGCAGGGCGTGATCCTCACGCCGACCCCCACCTTCGTGATGTACCGCATCACCGCACGTGCGCATGGCCTGAAGCCGGTCGAGGTGCCGCTCGACGCGTCGTGGGATCTCGACGTCGCGATGACGAAGAAGGCCATCGCGATGATGCAGCCGAGCGTGGTGTTCGTCGCGAGCCCCAACAATCCCACCGGGAATCGGATGAGCGTCGATCGCCTCGAGGAGATCGTCCGCGCTGCCGCGGGCGGAGGCGGAGAGAAGAGAGAGCAGGCGAAGAGCGGGTCAGCGATGGCGGCCATGATGCTGAGCGCTACCGGGACCGACGGTGGGCAGGGCGGGGCGTTCGTCATCGTCGACGAGGCCTACGTCGACTACTCCGGGCCCGATGCGTCGGTGCGCACGTGGCGCGAGCGGTATCCGCATCTCGGGATCCTGCGCACCGTCAGCAAGATCGGGCTCGCCGCGCTCCGCGTGGGGTGGCTCGAGGCGGACTCGGCGCTCGTCGCGGAGATCGACAAGACCCGGCAGCCGTTCAACGTGAGCGCGACCAGCCAGATCGCCGCCGCTGCCGTGCTCGAGGACGCATGGGACGAGGTGCAAGCCGGCGTCGCGCGCGTCGTCGCCGCCCGCGAGAAGCTGAGCGCCGCCATCGCCGCGCTCGAAGGGTTCAGCGTGACGCCGAGCGCCGCGAACTTCCTCTGGGTGAAGACGCCCATCGCCTCGGAGAAGGTGCAGGAGCAGCTCGCGCAGGACGGCATCCTCGTACGCAGCTTCCACAAGATCGGCGGTCGCCTCGGCGCCCAGCTGCGCATCACGGTCGGAGAAGATGCGCAGCACGATCGTCTGCTCGCGTCGCTGGCGAAGGTGCGGCCCGAGTCATGAGCATCGCGATCAAGATGAAGCGTGGCGCGCTGGCGTTCGTGGCCGTCGCGGTTGCTGGCCTCGCGAGCACGGCAGTCACCGGCTGCGCCTCTCCGCCGCGCGTGGTCCGCGTCTACGACGGGCGCATCGTGCAGGGCCGCTACGTCTCGCCCGAGGCCTACGCGGCATTCCTGCGCGGCGCGCTCGCGGAGGAGGCCGGTGATCTCAAGGCTGCGGCGGTCGCCTACGGACAGGCTGCCGAGGAGGACGACGAGGACCCCGAGGTCTTCGCGCGTCTCGGTGAGGTGCGGTGCAAGCTCGATCCGAAGGACGGCAACGCGGACCGTGCGTTCGGTCGTGCGCTGACCCTCGATGCCAGCTACGCCGGCGCCCTGGCCGCGTGGAGCCGCTGTGCGAGCGCACGTGGCAAGAGCAACGAAGCCCTCGACCTCGCGCGGCGCGCCGTCTCGGAGGATCCGAAGAACGTCGAGCTACAAGCGCTCCTCGTGCGCAGCGCGGCCAGCCACGCGGGTGATCAGGCTGCGCAGACCGCGCAGGGTGCGCAGGCCCCGCAGAGCGCGCAGGCCGATGTCGCAGCGCGCGAGCAAGCGGTCGCGTTGACGCTGGCGCACGGCGAGAGCGCCGCGGCGTGGGATGCGCTCGCCGCGTGGGGCCGCTCGCATCGCGATGCCGAGCTGGTGGCGCGCGCGCTGGAAGGCCTCGTCCACGCCGCGCCGATGCGGAGCCTCGAGGTCGAGAAGGGCGCCGTGGCGCTGCTCGAGGGTGGTCAGCTCGCGCTCGCTCGACGCGTGGCGTCGGCGCTGGTCGATGCTCCGCGCGAGATGGAGGTGCTCGGCCCACGCGACGGGACGGTGGCGCGCCTGGCCATCGACGAGGCGCTGGTGCGTGGCGATCGGCTCGTGGCGCTGGCGCGAGCGACGCGCGGCCACGTCGCGCTCGCCGAGGTGGCCGCGCGAGCGCTCGTCCAGGGCCAGCGCGAGATCGCCGCCGCGGTCGCGACGCAGGTGACCGAGGCCGATCCCAGCGCGAGCGGCGCGGCGATGGTGAAGGCGTCGCTCCAGGGAGTGACGTCGGGGTTCGCCCACGTGACCGATCAGCCGCCGGAGCTCTGCGCGCTGGTCTTCGCCGATCGACTCGCGACGGCGGTGGGCGCGGACGTGGCGCGCCAGTGGCTCGCGCGGATCACGCGCACGCCGATGTCGGCCCGCGATCCCGTGGCGGGCCCGCTCGCCGTCGACCTCGCCGCGCGCGGCGTGCTCCCGGTGACGGACCTCCCGCCCGAGCTCCGCGCGTCCGCGCAACACGCACGCGCCGCGAACTGAGCGCTCAGAAGAGGACGGGAACGGGCGTCGGTCGTGGGAGCGTGTCGGGGGCGATGCCCGCGCCGAGCTGACCGACATCGTTTGCGCCCCAGCACACCGCCTGGCTGTTCGCGACGATCGCGCAGGTGTGATGCCCACCGCACGTGATGGCGCGCGCGCCGGTCAGACCGGTGACAGCGAGCGGTGTTGCGGACTGATTCGGGGTGACCGTCCCGACCGAGACCACACCGTTGCCCAGCTGCCCCTTGTCGTTGTAGCCCCAGCACATGACGGTGCCGTCGGCGAGCAGCGCGCACGAGTGGACGTAACCGGCGCACACGCTCACGGCGGGGGCGGGAAGCGCGACCAGCGCCGGCGTGGCCGAGAACGCCACGAAGCCGCCGCGTCCGAGCTGACCGTTGCTGTCGTAGCCGAAGCACACCACCGAGCCGCCTGCGAGTACCGCGCATGTATGCGCATAGCCCGCTGCCACGTCGATGGCGCCTGCGACGCCGCTCACCGGCGCCGGTACCGCGTCGGGAGCGGACGACGTCGTGCCGCGTCCGAGCTGTCCGAGGTTATCGAGGCCCCAGCACTGGACGGTGCCGTTGGCGAGCCGAGCGCAGGTGTGGAATTCACCGGTCGTGACCTGCGCTGCGGCGGCGGGAAGCGCCACGCTGCCGGGCGTGCGATCGATGGTGGTCGCGACGATGCGACCGAGCTGGCCGTAGTTGTCGTTGCCCCAGCAGCTCAGCCCGCCGTCGGTGTGACGGACGCATGCGTGACCACCGCCGGCCTGAACGTCGGCCGCCGCGCTGATCGCGCTCACGGGTGTGGGAACCGAGAGAACGACGGCGCTGCCCGCGTCCCCGCGTCCCCGCTGGCCGATGTTGTCCTGGCCCCAGCACGAGACGTCGCCGCCCGCGGTGCGCGAGCAGGAGAACGCGTAGCCGACGGTCACCGAGCCTCCGACGGAGACGCCGGTCATGGGCGTACCGACCGCCACCGCGCGGGGCGCCGTGCTCGCATCGAGGTCGGGACCGCCGTCCGGCACGAGGCCGAAGCCGAGCTCTCCATCGCCATCGTCGCCCCAGCAGCGCGGGCGCGCGCCGCGGATCGCCGCGCACGTATGCCTGTAATCTGCAGCTATCTCGTCGACGCAGGCCGCCGCATCGCAGGGAAACATACCGGAGTCGACCAGCGCAGCGTCGGCGTCGGCGTCGGCCATTTCTCCCGCTTCGGGGAGCGAGGCGCCGGTCTCCATGCCGGCATCGACCACGGGTGGCGGCGGGCCGACCCCGGAGGCGACGACGTCGGGCCCGCACGCCGCGAGGACAAGCCGAGGGCGGCGATGCCGATGCGCCTCCGGACCGGACCGAAGGTGATGGCGAGGCTGCTCATCTCAGCGAAGGACCGGTGGGGTGCCCGCCCCTGCGTCGAGCGCGCGGGCGCCAGCGTCGCGGTTCACGTTCTTGATCACGAGATCGACCTTGTGCACGACGCCCGCCGCCACGGTGAGGTCCGCCTCGGCGTTCGCGTCGATGTTCGGATGCGTGCTCTGCACCTTGAGCTTGCCGACCGGCAGACCGTCGATGCGGTAGTACCCCGTCATCGCGCTCGAGGCATGCAGCGGATGCAGGAACGCCCAGACGTCGACCACCACGTACTTGCGATCGCGATCGACCAGCAGATGATGACCGGCGGTCTTGGGGTACATGCGCACGGCGTCGCCGCTGGGCGTCGCCATCATGAGCACGGGGCTCGGACGTGGCTCGAGGACCGGCGACCAGAACTCGTTCGTGAGGTTCTTCACCTCGAGGCGCTGGCCGAAGGTGAGCGTCACCGTGCGCTGCGGATAGCCGCAGCCCTCGATGCTGACCGCGCGCGCCTCCTTCTGCTCCGGCAGATAGAAGCCCTTGTAGCCGGTGACCACCACGATGGCGTCCGCGAGGGGGCGTTCGCCCTTCGGCCCGCGCGGGCCCTCGCGGAAGGTGTGGCCCCAGATCTTCTCGGCGTCCGGACACTTCGAGAAGTCCTGCGCCAGCGGCGTGGCCGGCGCGGGATCACCGATGACGGTGACGGTGCCCTCGACGCTCCCCGTCGGTCCGGTATAGGGCGGAAGCTTGTCGGGGTTCACCGCCGCCGCGACGCTCGCCGTCGGGAGCGGCGTCGCGTTGAGCGCGCCGCCGTCGGGCACGACCATCGGCGCGGCGTCGAGGGCGCTACCGCCCCCGTCTGCCGGATCGGCGCCGCCGCTGGAGCCTTTGTTGCAGTCTGCACATCCCGCGATGGCCGCGGGCAGGAGCGCGGCGATGCCGAGCGCGACGAAGGTGGAGCGCAACGCCACGGCGCGGCCTCGGGTCAGCTCGCCCCGAAGATCGAGGCAGCCTTGATCGCCATGTCGAGCGACTGGCTCGGCACGATGCCGAGCAGGATCACCAGGATCGCGGAGAGCAGCAGCGCAGCGGTCACGTACCCCGAGCGCATCGGCGTCGCGACGGGCGCGCCAGCGGCCGGCTCGCGCATGTACATGAAGACCATGACGCGCAGGTAGTAGTAGACCGCGATCACGCTGTTGAGGAACGCGACCACGGTGAGCGCGTAGAAGCCCGAGTCGATGGCGGCGCGGAAGATGAACCACTTGCCGAAGAACCCGGCGGTGGGCGGCAGTCCCGCGAGCGACACGAGGAAGAGCGAGAAGGCGAGCGCGGCCGGCGGATGACGGCGGCCGATGCCGGCGAGATCCTCGAAGGTGACCGCTTCCTTGCCACGGCTACCGCAGTAGATGAGCGCGCCGAACGCGCCCGCGGTCGAGACCGTGTACGTGAGCAGGTAGAAGAGGACGCTCGAGACGCCCTGCGGCTGCGAGTGCATGCACGCGACGACGCCGACGAGCAGGTAACCGGCGTGCGCGATGCTCGAGTAGGCGAGCATGCGCTTCACCGACTCCTGCTGACCCGCGACGAGGTTGGCGACGGTCATGGTGATGACCGCGATCCAGGCGAGGGCCGGGGGCCAGCCCGCGGACCACGACATGGAGGCGCGGTCGCCGAAGCACGTGAGGAGGACGCGCAGCATCATCGCGAAGGCACCGGCCTTCACCACCGAGCCCATGTACGTGGTGGCCGGGGTCGGCGCGCCCTCGTAGGCATCGGGCGTCCACATGTGGAACGGCACGGCGCTCACCTTGAAGAGGAGGCCCGCGAGCACGAGCACCAGCGCGATGATCAGCATGGGCGACTTGTCGCCGCCCTTCTTCACCGCCTCGCCGATGCCGGCGAGATCGGTGTGGCCGGTCGCGCCGTAGAGGAGCGCGAAGCCGTAGAGCAGCAGCGCGGCGGCGAACGCGCCGAGCAGGAAGTACTTGAGCGCGCCTTCCGCGGAGCGCGGCGACGTGCGACGGAACGCGGTCAGCGCGTACGCGCCGATCGACATGGTCTCGAGGCCGAGGAACACGATCAGGACGTCGCCGGCGGCGGCGAGCATCATCGCGCCGATGGTCGCGAAGAGCAGCAGCATGTAGAACTCGCCGCGCTCGATCTGGTGCTCGGGCAGGTAGCCGCCCGCGAGCAACGCCGCGAGCGCGCCGCCGAGGCACAAGAGCGCGTCGAAGAAGATCGTGAAGCGATCGATGACGATCCACGGCGCGAGCATGGTGCGCTCGGGGACGTCCTCGACGCCGTAGAGCCAGACGCCGATCGAGAACGCGAAGCCGGCCGCGAAGATCATCGTCGTGCCGAGCGCGAGCCCGCCGCGCCGACCGGGTCGAGCGAACGCCTCGGCCAGCATCAGCAGGAGGCCGCCGGCCGCGAGGACGAGGAGAGGAGAGAGGATGAACGCGAGCGCCATGATTGTTCGGGCCTGGTTCAGGGAGCCGAGTCGGAGCCGTTGGACGGCGCCGCGGCGGTGGACGGGTTCTGGGCGTTCGCAGGGGCGCTCTTCGGCGCGTCCGGCCGGCGCGGAACGAGCTTGATCGG
>JAYTZB010000904.1:0-3912 GCA_043742085.1 Polyangiaceae bacterium | reverse complement strand
CGATCGCGCTGCGCATCGCCGAGGACGCGCTCGCCGGTCTGCACGCCGCGCACGAGCTGCGCGCCGACGACGGCCGCCTTCTGGGCATCGTTCATCGTGATGTGTCGCCGCAGAACGTGATCGTCGGCATCGACGGCTTCGCGAAGCTCGCCGACTTCGGCGTCTTCAAGGGCGACACGCGCAGCGCTCGTGTCACCGCCACCGGCGAGGTCAAGGGCAAGCTCGGCTACATCGCGCCGGAGGTCTATCAGGGTGAGGCGGCCACGCGTCGCTCCGATGTCTACGCGCTCGCCGTCGTGCTCTGGGAGCTCTGCGCAGGCCGCCGCTTGTTCGACGAGGCCGCCGACGCGGCGACGATGCAGCGCGTGCTCGCGGGCTCGGTGCCGGCGCTGTCCTCGCTTCGCTCCGACGTTCCGTACGAGCTCGACGCAGCTCTGGCGCGTGCGCTCGCCCTCGACCCGACGGACCGCTTCGCGACGGCGGAGGGTTTCTCGCGCGCCCTCGAAGCGCTCGCGCTGACGACAGCGTCGACGCGCGTGGTCGCGCAGCACGTGCGCGATGCCATGGCCGCATCGGACGCGCACGCGCACGCGCATGTCGCGGGCTCGTCGCTGGCGCCGACGGCAGGGCCCGACGACGAGGACCGCACGCCGCACGAGCTGGTCACGCCGGTGCGTGCGCCCAGATCCCGTTCGTCGCGTCTTCGTACGATGACGCTCGCGGCCGCGTGCCTCGGCCTCGCAGCGCTGGCCGGGAGCCTCGCGACACTCCGCACGACCTCGCCAGCATCCTCGCACGCTCCCGCATCCGCGCCCGCCCCCGGCCCGGCACCCGGCCCTGCCCCCGCCCACGATTCGGGTCTTGACGGTCCGCAGCGCGGCGCAGTCGATGAGCGTGCCGACGGTTCGGGTCCTGACAGTCCGGGGCAGCGCGGAATCGTTGGACGTGCCGCCGATTCGGGTCCTGACGGTCGGCCGGCCGCGTCCGCGTCCCCGCGCGGGGCGCCCATGGGCGCAGCCAAAAAGCGCCCGAGCGCTCCGTCCGCGACACCGCACGCGGCTGCGACCGTGTTCGACCCGGCGGAGCTCTGAGCATGATGCAGCGCCTCGTCGCGGCCTTCATCGCCGCCGTCGTGATCGCGACGCCGATCGCTGCGAGCGCCGAGGACGCGCCCACCCCTACACCCGCGACGGCGCAGGCGCAGGAACACTACACCGCGGGCCGCGAGAGCTATCGGCTCGGGCTCTACGGCCGCGCGCTCGAGGCGTTCGAGCGCTCGCTCGCGCTCGCGCCGTCGCCGAACACGCGCCTCTACATCGCGCGATCGCTGCGCGAGCTCGGTCGCTGGGCGGAGGCCAACGACCAGTACGCGGCGACGGTGCGCGAGGCTGAGCAACGCGGCGGTCGTTACGTCGCGACACGCGACGCCGCGAACGTCGAGCTCGCCGATGTGAAGGTCCGCCTCGGGCGCGCGAACGCGAATGACGGTGCCGCGATCGCCGCGAACGCCGTGCCGGCCGCGAACCCTGCGAACGCTGCGCCCGTCGCGCCGGCCGCGAACGCCGCGCCGACCGATCTCCACGCGCCGGCTGCACCCGCCGCGGATGGCGAACCGTCCCGTCGCGGGCCGACGACGCTCACGTGGGCGACGGGCGGCGTCGCCGTCGCGGCGGCGGCCACCTTCACGGTGCTCTACGGCCTCGCGGGCAACCGCTTCGGGTACCTCCAGGACAACTGCGCGCGCGTCCGCACGTCGAGCTGCGACGACGCACGCACCACGGGCAAGACCGAGGAGGTCGTCGCCTACTCGGCGCTCGGCGTGGCCGTCGTCGCGGGCGTACTCGCCGTGTACTCGCTCGTTCGGTCGCCGTCGCCGTCGCCGTCGCCGTCGCCGCGGAAGGTCGCATGGCTGCTCGCGTTCTGAGCCGCGTGCTCGCGCGCGCCGTCGAGCTCGCCGCGCTCGGCACCGGCGCCGTTGCGCTCGGCGGATGCCCGCACGACTGGGCGACCTACGCAGCGGTGAGCACCGACGAGGCTCGCGACGACGCCGGGACGGGAGCCCCCGAGAGCGGCGCCGCCTCCGAGGGCGGACCAGCCGCCGACGCCGACTCCGGCGGCTCGCCCGGCGGCGATCTCGTCTTCGCGACGTTCCCGGAGAAGCCGCTCTTCATCGAGGCCGACGCCACCGGCATCGTGGTCGCGACCACCGGCGGCAGCGTCGTGTCATGCGACCACCACGACTGCACCACCTCGATGCGCAGCATCGCCTCGATGCAGCACGACATCCGGGCGCTCGCCATCGGCAACGACTTCGTGGCGTGGGCGGCTCGCGGTGATCACGTGGTACGGCGGTCGTCGCGCTCCACGCCAGGTCCCGCGCAGGAGGCCGACGAGAACGACGGCCTCGTCGCCATCGCCGTCACCGCCACGCGCATGTACTGGGCGGTCGACGCCGTCGATTCACCGATCGCTTCTCCCGGCGTGCGCTCGTGCCGGCCCGGCATCGACTGCACGAACCTCGTCTTCGGAAGCTTCGCCGACGGCCGTGTCAGCGAGCTCCGTTTCGACGGCCCCGACGCCTTCTGGATCGGCGAGGCTGGCGTCTCGGGCTGCCCGATCGCGTCGTGCGACGCCGACACGAAGAACCGCGTCATCCTCTCCGCCGACCCCGTTTCACCCAACGCCCTGTCCGTCGACGCCGACTCCGTGTACTATGCATCTGCGCTGGACGGCGGCTCGGTCCGCGCCGTATCGCGCCTCGGGATCGCTGGCGGAGCGGCCATGCCGCGCACGGTCGCGAAGAACCTCGGCACGATCACGCGCCTCGCCGCCACCAGCACGTCGGTGTGGATCACGCGCAGCGCAGCCGGCACCGTCTCCAGGGTCCCGCGGCTCGGCGGCACCGTCGTCGACGTCGCGACGAAGCTCGAGTCGCCGATGGGGATCGCCCGCGGCGGCGGGTACATCTACGTTGCATGCAACGGAGACGGCCGCGTCCTCCGCTGGAAGGAGGACTGAATGGGCCTCGAACCGAAGGGCTTCGACGCTGAGACGCTGCCCCACGCGTCGCGCATTCCCAAGGGTCCGAAGGCCCTCCTGCCGCGCGTGCACGTGGCGTGGACGGATGCCTCCGGCAAGCGCGAGCTCCGCGTCGACGAGAGCGCCATCCTCGGCTCGTCGCCGTCGGTGCCGCTCCGCGTCGACGACCCCATGGTCTCGCGGCTCCACGCCGAGCTAACCGTGCAGCCGAACGGCGTCTGGCTGCGTGACCTATCGAGCAAGAACGGCACCTTCGTCGAGAACGTCCGCGTCTCTCTCGCGCAGGTGCCACCCGGCGGACGCATCCGCATCGGCAGCACCACGCTGCAGATCGTGGAGAGCTGGGACGCCGCGCCGCCCGAGCTGTGGCCGAGCGAGCGGCTCGGCAACCTCGTCGGCCGCAGCCAACCGATGCGCGAGCTCTTCGCCCGCATCGAGCGCGTCGCCGCCATCACCACGCCGGTGCTCCTCTTCGGCGAGACCGGCGCCGGCAAGGAGCTGGTCGCGCGCACCATCCACGAGCGATCACCGCGCGCCGCAGGGCCCTTCGTCGCCATCGACTGCGCGACCGCCGAAGCGCGCACGCTCGGCGCGTTCCAGGATGCGCGTGGAGGCACCGTCTTTCTCGACGAGATCGGCGATCTCCCGCTGGCCGAGCAGCCGAGCCTCCTGCGCATCCTCGAGCAGCCCGCGCCGGCGCCAGCCAACGGCAGCGGCAGCGACGGCGTACGCTTCGTCGCCGCCACGCAGCGTGATCTGCCACGCCTCGTGAGCGAGGGCGCCTTCCGCGAGGACCTCTATTTTCGTATCGCCGTGCTCCCCGTCACGGTGCCGCCGCTCCGCGATCGCCTCGACGATCTGCCGCTGCTCGCG
>JAYTZB010000903.1:0-2034 GCA_043742085.1 Polyangiaceae bacterium | reverse complement strand
GCGTCGCTCGCGGTGCCGACGCCCGCGTCGACGATGACCGGCACCTTCGCGTGCTCGAGGATGATGGACAGGTTGTGCGGGTTGCGGATGCCGAGGCCGCTGCCGATGGGAGCGGCGAGCGGCATCACGGCCGCGCATCCCGCATCCTCCAGCTTGCGGCAGATGATCGGGTCGTCGATGCAGTACGGAAGGACGACGAAGCCCTCCTTGACGAGGATCCTGGCGGCCTCCAGGGTCTGCTCGTTGTCGGGATAGAGTGTCTTGGGATCGCCGATGACCTCGAGCTTCACGATGGGCGGGTTCGGGAAGATCCCGAGCTCGCGCGCGAGGCGAAGGGTGCGAACCGCGTCGTCGGCGGTGTAGCAGCCGGCGGTGTTGGGCAGGAGCGTCCACGCTCCTTGCTTGCGCGTGAGGAGGCTCATCAGCGATCCGCCCGACCTGTCGGCGAGGTCGACACGGCGCAGGGCGACGGTGACGATCTCGGCGCCCGAGGCGTCGATCGCGCGCTCGGTCTCCTCGACGTCCTTGTACTTCCCGGTGCCGACGATGAGGCGGCTCCCGAAGCTACGGCCGCCGATGACGAGTGCGTCCTCCATGAGCCTCGGCTTAGCCGGGATGCCCGGTCACGACAAGCGATCCCTCGGTCGCGCGCATCGCCTTCTGCGTTCGCGTCCGCGCCCGCAGCTCGAGCGGCGCCCGCCAGCGGCGATGCAGCCATAGCCACGACGCCGGCCGCGCGGAGACGAAGGTCTCGAGCGCGCGGGTCGCTTCGCGCGTTGCGTTGTCGATCCACGCGCTGGCCGTGACCTCATCGCGCTCGTGACGTGCTCCAGGAAGCTCGGCGAGCAGATGACCGCGCTGGAGGCGACCGTCGCGCGACGCGGCCACCACGAGGAGCGTCGCGCCCGTCGCGCGCGCGAGCGCCGCGGGTGCGCGATCCGCGAGCGCGGCGGCGCCGAGGAACGGGACCTCGATGCCGTGCCTGCGGCGTTCGGGCACCTGATCGATGGGCATGGCGATGACGTCGCCGGCGGCGAGGCTCTTCCTGGCGACCGCGAAGGCCCCCTGCGGCTCGATGAGGACGAGGCCGCACGTCCTCCGGAGATTCATGCAGAATGCATGAAAAGCGCCCACCGACTGCGGCTTGACGACGACGGCGAGACGGCGGCCGTGCTTCGCGAGCACCTGCGCTGCGCCGTACGCGATGAGCTCCCAGTTGCCGGTATGCGACGCAGCGAGGATCACCGGACCGCGCTCGGCGGCGGCGATCAGCGCGACGGCGAGATCCTCGTCGAGGCGGACGTGCGCGCGCAGGGCCTCGGCTCGTCGTTCGACGGAGGCGCCGGCGAGCCAGAGCAGCTCGAAGACGCCCTCGCCGAGCCCGCGGTACATCGCGGTCGCTTCGCCGGACGGATCGTTCACCCGAGCGCGCGTCATCGCTGCTTCGACCGCGCCGCGCCGGATGCGCAAGACCGAGCCGGCCAGCCAGCCGAGCACCCTGCCTGCGCGACCGAGGGAGCCCCACGCCAGCAGCGCGATGGCGCGAGCGAGAAGGACGAGAACGCTCACGACGCGAGACGCGTGCGCAGGAGGCTGCGGGTCAGAGAAAGCCGGCCGGACGGCGCGCCGTCTGACCGGTGGCGCCTTCGACGGCCACCGCGAAGACGTCGGCGATCGCGAGAGCGAGCGATTGCTTCGTGCTCTTCGCGTAGACGAGCTCGCCGTCGAAGCGAACGTTCTCGATCTTCTGGAACGAGAGGCTGGCGCCGCCGTGCGCGACGTGGAACGTCACGTTCGACCCCTCGGGGAAGGACTGGCCTTCCTTGTCCGACTTCGCCCCTGCGCTCTTGAGGATGCTTTCGATTTGCTCGCGGGTCATGGGCCTTAGGTCTAGCTTGCGCGGCCCCCGCGCGAAAGAGCCATCTGATGCTAGGGTTCTGCCATGACCGCGCCGACGTCGTCCGCCAGCGGGCCTCAGCGCGACGCGCGCCAGCCGCCCCCGCCTGACTCCCGGAAGCTCGCGCGAGCGCAAGC
>JAYTZB010000902.1:0-1675 GCA_043742085.1 Polyangiaceae bacterium | reverse complement strand
TTGTTACGACGCCGCAAGGTGACCCGCCGCGGAGGCGAACGCGAGCGCAAGGAGAACCAGCAATGCCTGCCATTTCGTGGGCATGGCCGCTGCCCCTTGAAGCCGCGCCGAGGCTCCTCTAGACGAGGCCGGTCGTGTCGGAAGCCGAAGCCAGGGATGAGGACGCGCGCGGCCGCGAAGGCGGTCCGCAGAGCGCCGCCGCGGCTGCGAGCGGCGCCGGGAACGCGTATTCCGTCACGGGCTACCACGTTTCCTTGGCGACGTTCGAGGGACCGCTCGATCTGCTCCTGCACCTCTGCCAGAAGCACGAGCTCGACATCCTCGACATCCCCATCGGGTTCGTGACCGAGAAGTACCTCGAGTACCTCGCCGTCATGCAGCTGATGGACCTCGACCTCGCGAGCGAATACCTCGTGATGGCGGCCACGCTCGCGCACATCAAGTCGAAGATGTTGCTGCCGGCCCCTCCGCCCGGTCAGGAAGACGACGCGCTCGCCGAGGACGAAGAGGATCCGCGCGAGTCGCTCATCCGCCGCCTGCTCGAGTACCAGAAGTACAAGCAGGCGGGCGCGGATCTCCAGGCGCGCGGCGTCGTGGGTCGCGACATCTTCTTCCGCGGCAGCACGCTCGAAGAGGCGGTGCACACCGGCATCCCGCCGCTCGCGCAGGTGCCGCTCTTCTCGCTGGTCGAGGCGTTCCAGGGCGTCCTCGCGAAGAGCAAGATCAAGCTCTCGCACGACGTCGTGCACGAGCGCATCACGCTGAGTGATCGCATCAACGAGCTCGTCGACATGCTCCGCACGCGGCGGCGGATGCAGTTCGAGGAGCTCTTCACGGATGCGTCGAGCCGGTTCGACCTCGTGATCACGTTCCTCGCGCTGCTCGAGATGACCAAGCTGCGCATGACGCGGCTCATGCAGGCCGACCCGCTCGCGCCGATCTACGTGGAGTTCAGCGCGCAGGTGAACAGCGACGACGCGCTCGACGAGAACGCGACCGACGAGGAGAAGGCGACGGAGCAAGCGAGGGCCGATGCCGAGGCGGACGCCGCGGCCGAGGCGCACGCACGGGAGCACGCGCACGAGCCGCACGCGAACGGCCACGTCAACGCGGTGACCCCGCCGGCGATCGAGCACGAGCCGACCGAGCACGAGCCGGTCGCGCAGGAGCCGGCGCACGAGGACGGGGACGAGGACGACACGTGAGCAAGCGTAAGAAATCGAGCGGAGCGCCGGCGGCGCCGCGCGATCAGGAGCATGCGATCCCGGACGACGGCAGCGTGACGACGCGCGCGGTCATCCCGCCGGAGCTGCTCCGGAAGGCGATGGGCGAGAGCCAGACCGATCTCGGCGACGAGGAGCGTGGCGAGGACGACGCGCGCGTCGAGGAGACCGCGGAGATCGAAGCGATGCCGGAGTCGGCGGGCGTGCCCGTCGATGCCGAGGGCTTCGAGGCCGAAGCCGAAGCCGAAGCCGAAGCCGCGGCCGCGAGCAGCGCGCCCGCGAGCAGCGCGCCCGCGGTCGAGCCGTTCGATGCCGAGATGACCGTCAACCTGGTCGGCGAGCTCCGTCTTCCGGGCCGCGACGACCTCGACGAGCCGACGGTGTCGTCATCGGGCGAGGCGCTGGCGGACGTGGATGGCGTGATGCTCCAGCGGAAGCATCTGCGCGGTCTG
>JAYTZB010000901.1:0-9472 GCA_043742085.1 Polyangiaceae bacterium | reverse complement strand
CGTTTCGAAGTCAGCAAAACTACGGGCTTGCGCGGGGCGGCAGCCTTGACAGCGCCAGCGTCTTTCGCCATGGTGCGCGGCCCTCCGAGGAAAATCATGGTCTCGTCATCCCAGCAGTTCGACCGCATCCGCAAGCGCAAGCAGACCACCGCCGGCAAGCGCAACAAGCGCGACCTTCGCCGTAATGGCACCCCCGCGTTCCCCGTCCATCAGGACGGCTACGACGCGAAGGCGGCCGACGCGAAGAGGCCCGCGACCTGAACGCATCGCAACGCGTGCGGTGAGCGTGAGGTGAGGCGGTCCACATTGGTGAACGGCCGCCGCCTCGTCACGTCTGCGCTTACGGCGACCCTCCTCGCCTGCGTCTCGTGCGCGCCGCATCCGGCGCCCGCACGGCCGGCGCTCAAGGAAGTGTGCGCGCCCGTTCCGGCGTGCCCGTCGTGGGTCCAGGCGTTCAAGGAGAACCGCGCGACGTTGCACGTCTACGTGTTCGACGGCGTCTCGACCACCGTCGCGTGCACGAAGGGCCAGACCCTTCACGCGACCGTGTACCTCGACGAGCAGTCGATCGGCGTCGCCGACGTTCCGTGCCTCGAGGCCGCGAGGACGCCGCCCGCGGCCTACCGCGTCGAAGGCGGCAAGGTTGGTCCGGGCCTGCACGAGCTGCACGTCGACGTTCAGACACCCCGTGGCCTGATCCACGGGGCGACGCTCCTCAGCCTGCCGGCGTTCGACATCCCGACGGACGGCCGTGGCGTCGTGTTCGGTGCCGAGGTCGCGGTCGGGCTCGGCCCGGATGACATCGCCATCGGAGCCCCGCAGGTCTACGCACCCAGCGGGTTCTAGCGTTCCGGGCACGCGCGGGGGCCCGCTCGCGGGCGACCGCGTGGCGCGACCGGGTGGGGCGATCGCGCTCTAGGATGCCAGGATCGAGGCTGGCTTCGGCGCGCGCGCGAGGCCCCACCAGCGCCACGCGCTGCCCACGATGACCATCGTGACGCACACGAGCAAGATGCTCGTCACGACCACGTTCACGATACCGAGCGTCCGTGTTGCGGGGTTCGCGACGAGCGGCAGGAAAATCCCGCGCACGCTCTGGAAGCCTGCGGCCATGGTCGTCGTGCCTACGAACGCGAGGGGACCGAGCGTGACGAGCGCGTAGGACTTCTTCTTTCCCTCGCGCAGGATGATCGTCGTACCAACGCACAGCGCCGTGCAGGCGAGGAGCTGGTTCGCGATGCCGAACATCGGCCAGATGGTCGAGATGTTCCCCGTGAGGATGAAGTAGCTCCAGCCGGCGACGATGATGGTCGTGGCGATGACGGCCCCCGCCTTGCTCGTGGATTTGCCGAGGTCGGGCGAGATACGGCCCATGAATTCCTGCATGAGGAAGCGCCCGATCCGCGTCCCGGTGTCGATGGTCGTCAGGATGAAGAGCGCCTCGAACATGATCGCGAAGTGGTACCAGTACGCGAGCAGCGTGCTCATGCCGGGGAGGCCGCTGAAGACCCTTGCCATACCGACCGCCAGCGACACGCCGCCGCCGGTGCGCGCGGCGACGATCTCGTCGGCCTGACGTTGCATGGCGGGGAGCTCCTTCACGTGGACGCCGAGGCGCGCAAAGTCCGAGTCCTCCAGCATCGTCGCGCGGGGCGCGGAAGCATCCACGTGATAGTCGAGCGCCGCGAGCGTCCCGTTCGAGAGCGCCAGCGCGTGGGCGAGCGTCATCTTCTTGCCTGCTAGGGACGCCGCATTGTCTGTGCTGCCGAGCCCGAGGAGGTCGCGGTCGTGCAGCGTGAGCACATGATCGACCGCGGCGAGCTGCTCGGCGTCGCGCGCGAGACCCTCGCCGCGCGATGACGCGTCGGCAACGATGGCGATCTGCGGATTCGTGTTGATGGCGACGTAGTCGTCCTGCGGCATGGCGCAGGCCGCGATGAGCGCGGTGATGCCAACGAGCCCTTCCATGAGCATGGCGCCATAGCCAATGGCGCGGCAGTCACGTTCCTTGTCGACCATCTTCGGGGTGGTGCCGCTCGCCACGAGCGCGTGGAAGCCGCTGATCGCGCCGCAGGCAATGGTGATGAAAACGAACGGGAAGAGCGGTCCCTTCACGATCGGCCCGCCGCCGTGGATGTACTGCGTCACACCGGGCATCTGGATGACCGGGTTCACGACGATGACCCCGACGACCAGGAGACCGATGGTGCCGATCTTCAGGTAACTCGAGAGGTAGTCGCGCGGGCAGAGCAGCATCCAGACGGGCAGGATGCTGGCGATGAAGCCGTAGGCCGCCATGGCGAGGGTGAGCACCGGCTTCGAGAGCTTGAGGTAGTGCGCAAACGACGAGTCGCCGATGTGCTTTCCGGCGATGAGGGCGGCGAACAGCAGGATCACGCCGGCGATGGTCGCCTCTCGAATGCCCTTGATCGAGCCGCCGCGCACGTTGTGGATGTAGAGGCCCATCACGAGCGCGATCGGGATCGATGCACCGACGGTGAAGACACCCCAGGCGCTCTCGGCGAGCGCATTCACGACCACGTTGCCGAGCCCGGCGAGCGCGATCACGACGATGAACAAGATCGCGATGGCCGTGACGATACCGAGCGTGGGACCGAGCTCATCGCGCGCGATCTCCGCGAGGGAGCGACCGCCACGACGCGTGCTCGCGACGAGGATCACGAAGTCGTGGACGCCGCCGGCCAGCACGACGCCGCAAAGGATCCAGAGAAACCCCGGATAAAAGCCGAACTGCGCCGCCAGAACGGGGCCGATCAGCGGGCCGGCTCCCGTGATGGCCGCGAAGTGATGACCGAAGAGGACGAAGCGATTTGTCGGGTGGAAGTTCTGTCCGTCCTCGAGCGTGTGCGACGGCGTGACGCGCGCGTCGTCGAGACAGAGCACTTTCGCGGCCAAGAACGCCGAGTAGTACCGATAGGCGATCGCGAGGACCGCGAGCGCTCCGAGCATCCACCACGCGGCGTGCATGACGCTCTTCTACCGCAACTGCTGTGACCGTTACGCATACATCCAGCGACCGGGGCGACTGGGGGTGAGCGTCACCATCCCCTCGGTCGGCATGCGAAGCATGACGCGGACCCGACGCGTTCTCTTTATACTCGTCGTACGGTGGCCGACGACCATCACGACATCGACGAGCTGCACGCAGGCAGCGCGGTCGGGCCCTACGATCTGCTCGCCCCGATCGGGTTGGGCGGAATGGCGCGCGTCTGGGCTGCGCGCGTCCGCGGCAAGACGGACGTCGTGGCTGTAAAGATGCTGCTGCCAGCGCTTGCTGAGAACGTCGAGTTCCGGAAGATGTTCTTCGATGAGGCGCGCATCGCCTCGAGGGTCCGGCATCCGAACGTGTGCAGCACGTTCGAGATGGGTGAGCAGTACGGAACGCTCTATCTCGCGATGGAGTGGCTCGACGGACCGTCGCTCATGCGCGTCCTGAGGCCCGGTCGTGACGATGTCTCCGATTGCGAGCGCGTGCCCATTCGCCCGCGTATTGCGGCTCGGATCGTTGCAGACGCGTGCGCGGGATTGCACGCGGCGCACGAGCTCCTCGGCGACGACGGCAGGCCGCTTGCGGTCGTCCACCGCGACGTCTCCCCGCATAACCTTCTCATGACGAGCACGGGCGAGGTGAAGGTCACGGACTTCGGCGTCGCGAAAGCGCTCGGCAAATCGCACATGACGATGGCCGGGCAGCTGAAAGGGAAGCTCGCGTACATGGCGCCCGAGCAGCTGATCGGCGGCGCTATCGATCGACGTTGTGACGTCTTTGCGCTTGGTTGCGTGCTCTACGAGATCACCACAGGCCAGCGCCCGTTCCAGGGCGAGCACGACCCCCAGGTGATGACCTCGATCATGCTGGGTCGCTACGAGCCGCCGGGCTCTCTCATTCCCTCGTATCCGCATGAGCTCGCGATCGTCGTGATGCGCGCGCTCGCGAACGAGCCGGAGAATCGCTACGCGAGCGCGGATCAGATGCGTGTCGCGCTCGAGAGTTACCTCCAGAAGAGCGGCCCCCAGGTCGGCCCCGCTCAGATCGCGGCCCTCATCCGAGAACGCTGCGGCGCGGAGCTGGAGGTGCGCGCAGCCGCCCTCCGGAACGAAGCCGCGTCACCGTCGCCGTCGCGTGATGGTCGGAACGCGCAGTGGACGGGTCACTCGAATGGCCCAGCAAGCACACCGACGAACGCAACGAACGCGTTCGATTCGGGCAGCGGCGCGATGATGATCGACGGGCGTCCCGTCGCGGCGCGACGCGGCGTGCTGTGGGTCGGCGTCGCGGCGCTGGTGGGGGCGTCGCTCGGGGTCGGCGTCCTTTCCTACGTTCGGACGGCTCGGAGAGCCCGCGCTGCCATCGCCGTCTCCGACGCGACCCCTCCGACCAGCGCTCTTGCCAGCAGCCCCGTCACACTAGCGCCCTCGTCGGTCCCCGTTTCCACTCCGGCGCCGCCCGGCAGCATTCTCATCACGGGCGCGGTGCAAGGTCGCGTGCATCTCCGGATCTCGCCTGCCAACGCGGTCCTTCTCGTCGATGGCGTCGTGCTGCCACGTGGGACTGACACCATCGGAAAGCCGGCCGACGGCGCGACGATGAACGTCCTCGTTCGTGCCGACAAGTACGAGGACACCATCGTGCTCGTCGACTCGGCGACGCCCGACGAGGTCGAGGTTACACTCCTGCCGAACACACGACCCGGCGCCCCGGGCGGTGCGAACGGCGGCCAGCCAGGCAGCGGCGGCGGGTCGGCGATGGGGGCGACCGGCCCATCTCCGGTGACCGGAGCTAGCGGCGCGGTAGCCAAGCCCCGCCAACCGGGCAGTGGCACGGGCTCCGCGGCGAAAGACGCGGGCGCTCCGGTGATCGATGCGCCGCCGAATCCGTACGAATAGAGGGCGCCGGGCACGGGAGTAAGGCGGCGCCAGGACGTGCAGCCGCCTCACCCACGCGAAGGGCGACGGCGAGCGCGCTCGCCGCCTTCTCCGACCAAGCACTGCTTTGGCGCGGACCCGCTTGGCCGGAGGCCTGACGCCCGGTGGCTTCGAGAAACCTTTACGGGCTCGGAGCGGTGCGCAACCATGAGACGTGCGCAACGAATTCCTTCCGATCGGCGCGCTCGCCGTCGGCCTCCTCGCCGGCCTGGGTTTCACCATTCCGCTCGCTCACGGCGACGCGAAGCCCACCACGATCTCACCGAGCGAGGTCAAGGACGGGATGAAGGGCTACGGCCTCACTGTCTTCAAGGGCACGCAGCCGGAGCGGTTCGACGTGGAAGTCGTTGGTGTTCTCAAGAACTTCCGACCCTCGCAGGAGCTGATCCTCGTGAAGACGCCGCATCCGCGGCTGAACGTCACGAAGAACGTGAAGGGCATGAGCGGCAGCCCCATCTACCTCGATGGCGGCCGCCTCGCCGGCGCGTACGCGTATTCGTGGGCGTCGTTCCAGGTAGAGCCGGTCGCGGGCGTCACGCCGATCGCGCCCATGCTCTCGGAGATGCATCGACCGATTCCGCCCGGGTTCTGGCCGCTGGAAGGCGGAGCGCCGCTGCCGAGCTCGGGAAAGTCGGTCGCGCCAAAGCACGCGAGCGCAAGCCCGCCCATCGGTCCGGGCAGCGGCATGACGGCGTTCGACGGCGCACCCGGCACCTACGATCTCGAGACCCACGCGAAGCAAGTCGGATCACGTCTATCGATGGGCCTCGATCCTTCACGAGCCGTCCAGGCGGCGACGACCCCACTACTCCTTGCTGGCATGAGTGATCGCTCGATGGCGCTCGTGCAGAAGCTGTTCGGGCCGCTGGGTCTCGACCCTGTACAGGCAGGTGGAGGCGGCGACGGCGTCCAGGACCCCACTGCACCGCTGCACTATGTCGACGGCGGCGCGCTCGGCGTGCAGATGGCAAGCGGCGACGTATCGTTCATGGGCCTCGGCACTGTGACGCACGTCGAGGGCACGAAACTCTGCGGTTTCGGGCATCCGATGATGGAAGCTGGCGTGAGCGCGCTCCCGGCGACGATCGGGCGCGTGCACTGGATCTTCGCGAGCGATCAGCATTCCTCGAAGATCGGTGAGTCCGCGCGCCCGCTCGGAGCGCTGGTCCAGGATCGCCAGAGCGCTGTCGTCGTCGACGAGACGAAGGTCGCGCCCATGTTTCCTATGTCGATGGAGATCCGCGGCGCCGACGGAATCCCGAAGAAGAGCTGGAATGTGCGGATCGCGGACGACCGCTTCATGAGCGGTTCGCTTGTGGCCTCGGTGCTGGGGTCGATCGTGGATGCATCGATCAACGAGCGCCGCGACGTCACGTGGCACATGAAGACCAAGCTGACCGTGCGCGGACACGGCACCATCGATCTGGAGGACTTCGGCGTTGCCGTGGGGGGCATGCCGGACGCTGGCGATTTCGCGCACTCGAAGATCGGACGCGCCGTCGGTGAGGTCCTGAACAATCCGTGGGAGAACACGCACGTCGACAAGGTCGAAGGTGTGATCACCGTCGACTACAAGCGCGAGCTCTGGCGACTGCGCGGCGTCGACGTCCTCGATCCCGTCGTCGACGCCGGGCAACCCGCACGGCTTCGAGTGCATCTCGTGCCGTTTGCGGGTCAGGAGATCACCAAGCTCATCGAGGTCCGCTTTCCCGACGAGCTCGCCGGCAAGGACGTCGATGTCGAGATCGCGCCTGGCTATTCCGTCGTGGCCGATCTCGCTGCGCCGCAGAACCTCTCCGACTTGCTCGTGAATTCGACGAAGCAAAGCGTGCTGCCCCGGAGCTTGGTCGTCCAGTACCGCACGCGGACGCAGGGCGTCGCGTACGGCGGTCACGTCGCCGATCGCCTTCCGGCGTTCGCGCTGGACGCGCTCCGACCGTGGACCTCCGACGTCGCGCCAGATGCCTTTGCGACCTACACCCGCCTGGTGACCCCGCTGGACCGTTATGTCGACGGATCGGATCGCGTCCGCGTCCGGGTTCGGGCTGTCGTGCGCTGAGCGGCTAGCTTCTGCGCACGCTGATCCGGCATGAGCGCGGCGGCCCCCGTCGAAGCGGGTCGCCGGCGCCCGGTCGCGCTTGCCACGGCTCGAGTGACCCGAGCGACTCGAGCGGCGTTTTTTCCGCTGCGCCCCGGTCGGTGTAAGCTCTCGGCATGCGTTTCTCGCTTGCGCGTGCGGTCACCGCGACCGCGCTCGTCGTCCTCTCCGTTGCCGCGACCACCGATGCCGGTGCCGTTGGGACACGAACCTTCGTCCTCGACACGCTCGAGAAGCTCTCCGGTGGCGACCTCAAGGGCGTCGCCGTGAGCTCGGACGGCGCTGTACGCGCCGGCTTCACGCTCGGCAACGCGCCGATACCGGAAGCGAGCGCATCGTTCTCCTCGCTCAGGCTCGCGGACGGCAGCACGCTCGTCGGAACCAGCCCCGCCGGCAAGGTCTACAAGCTAACGGGCGACACGCTCGCGGTCTTCGCGGACACGGGTTCGCTCGCCGTAACTTCGATGGTCCAAGCAAAGAACGGCACCGTCTACGCGGCGACCATTCCCGACGGGAAAATCTTCAAGATCGCGCAAGGTAAGGCCGACGTCTTCGCGACGCTGCCCGAGACAAGCCACGTCTGGGCGCTCGTCTTGGACCGTGCGGGCGCGGGTCTCTTCGCGGCGACCGGTCCGGAGGGAAAGGTCTTTCGGGTGGAGCCCACCGGCGCGAGCTCCGTCTACTACCGCAGCACCGAGGGCCACCTGGTCTCGCTCGCGATGCTGGACAACGGCGACTTGCTCGCCGGCTCGAGCGGAAAGGGCAACCTCTATCGCATCACGGGACCTGGCCGCGCGACGGTCCTCGCGACGCTCCCCGGTGAGGAGGTCAAAGGCGTAGCCGTATCCAAGGGCACGATCTGGGCGATCGCCAACGAATACGGCGAGGCGCCCGAGCCGCCGAAGCGATCACCCGCCGCCGGCCGTACCCCCGCGGGCCCCTCATCGGGAACCCATCCCAAGGCTGGAAAGGGCGCTCTCTATCGCTTCGATGCACGCGGACAACCCGAGCGCATGATGAAGCACGACGACACCCACTATCTGGCCTTGGCGCTCGACGAGGAGGGCCGCCCGTACGTCGGTACGGGCGCAAACGGCCGGATTTACACCGTTGATGACGCCCACGTCGTCACGCTCCTCGCCGACACGGATGAGCGCCAGATCGGGGCTCTCAGCGTGGTGGGTGGGAAGGGATTCGTCGCGACGAGCGACCCGCCGGTCGCGCATCGCATCCTCGGGCGCGGTGGACCGGACGCGGTCTGGACGAGCAAAGTGCTCGACGCAACGTTGCACGCGCGGTTCGGGACGCTGTCATGGCGCTCGAATGGTCTTCTCGAGCTATCGACGCGCTCCGGCAACACGACGGCCCCCGACGCGACGTGGACCGCATGGAGCAACCCACTCACGAACACTGGGGCGATCACGTCGGCGCCAGGACGCTACGTGCAGGTTCGAGCGCGTTGGGCCCGCGATCCAAACGCAATTCTCACCGAAGTGACGATCCCATTCGTCACGGACAATGTCCGGCCCGTCGTCACCGAGATCAACGCAGCCGTGAAGGCCGGCCCAACCAAGGAGCCCACCACGACCGTTCCCGCGAGCGGCGGCGAGGTCGCCAAACACGACAGCGTCGTGAAGGTGACGTGGAAGGTCGAAAATCCCGACAGCGACCCGCTGCGCTATCGCATCGCGTTCAAACGCGAGGGCCAGACCCAATGGCGCGATGCGCTCAAGACCGACGACGTTCACACGAAGACGGAGCTCGACTGGGACACCGCTGCGTTACCCGAAGGAAAGTATCGCGTGCGCGTGGAGGCCAGTGACGAGTCGGCGAATCCGCCCGATCAGGTCCAGAAGCACGCGCTCGAGTCCGAAACCGTTTTGGTGGACAACACGCCCCCTCGCATCGAGACACTCGAGATGACTGGCCGCCGCCTCCGCGCGCGCGTCATCGATGGGACGTCGCCGATTGCGCGCGTCGAGATGGCCGTTGATGGGAAGCTCGAATGGCGACCGCTCGGCGCGGCGGACGGCATCTTCGATACGGCCGACGAACGCGTCGACTCCGACGTGTCCGTCCTCGTCTCGCCGGGCTCCCACATCGTCGTGGTGCGTGCCTTCGATACCGCGGGCAACGCCGTCACGCGGGACATCGAGACCCGGTAAGCGCCATTCCAGCGATGCTGGCCGACCGCGACACGCCGGTCATGGCCAACCGATCGGTAGCGCTCACGCTGCATCGCACAAACTCAATAGGTTCCAGTGCTTGTCTCGTTCGGTGCGCAGCAGGTCGCACGGCACGCGGCGTGTAACGATCCTGGTCGTACGCCCTTTCGGGGGTACGATTCGAGAACCCCCTCGAGCTTACGTAGGCGGTCCCTCTTGTTGTCTGGCAGTACCCACTTCGCGTTCCGTTGCAGGATCCAAT
>JAYTZB010000900.1:0-4926 GCA_043742085.1 Polyangiaceae bacterium | reverse complement strand
GCGCGGTTCGGACCGATGCGGTCCTGCATCATCGCGCCGCCGCGACGGTCGTACCAGGTGAGGAGGCCGGCAACGTTGAAGACGAAGCCGACCATCACGGCGATCTTCACGACCGTCCAGATGAGCGAAGTGATGGTCATGTCAGAGACCTCCCGTGCCGGCAGCCGTCGTCGCCGTGCTCACGTCGCGGGTGCTGGCTGCACCGCCACCAGCGGCACCGGCGCCACCAAGAAGATGGCCGCGAATGTCCTTCAGCCGCGACCAGCTCGCCTCGAGACCGAGCGCGGTGGCGAGCGTGCGGGTCAGCTCCCAGGCCGGCTTCGATGCGCCCTGCGGGAAGAGCGCCCTCTCGGCGACCTGATGCAGGCCCTGCCTGTTCACGTAGGTGCCGGCGTGCTCGGCCCACGAAGTCGCGGGGAGCACGACGTGCGCGGCGTCGGTGAGCGCGCCTTCGTGCGAGGCGATCACGACGAGCGTGCCGAGCAGGCCGAGCGCGGTCGCGTCCTCGGGGTCGTTCCGCGGCGTGATACCGCCGAGCGCAATGACGTGCGAGATGCGCCCGGAGCGCATGTCGTCGAGGAGCTGGTTGTAGGTCTTGGCGAGCGGGACGAGCTCCTTCACACCGGCGGCGTTCGGGTTCTTGTCCGCGTCGATGAGGATGTCGTCGGCGTAGCCCGTGCCCGCGCCGGCCCGGTAGACCACGGTCGATCCGAGAAGCCGGGCGAGCTCGCGCATGGCCCAATTGTCCTCGAGCGAATGCTGCGCCGAGAAGACCACGGCGATGGCTTCCTTCGCGACGTCGCCGAGGAGCTTCTTCGCCTCCTTCACGGCGGCGTCGATGCCGACGCGCTTGCTGCCGATGCGCGCCTCGATGACGCGGCCTTCGTGCGCCGCGCGGTACGAGAGCATGCCCTCGTCGCACATCCAGTACTTGTTGACTGCCTCGTTGTCGCGCGGGCGATAGCGATAGGCCTTGTTGGAGCGCGGATCGTAGTCGAGGTGCGCGTTGCAGCCCGTCGCGCAGCCCTGGCAGACGCTCTTCGCGGTGCGGAGGAACCAGACGCGCGCCTTGAAGCGGAAGTCCTTGGTGGTGAGCGCGCCGACCGGGCAGACGTGCTCGGTCATGAACGTGTAGTGACCTTCGAGCTGGCGACCGGGCGCCACGAAAATCTCGTTCAGGTTGCCGCGCTCGCGCATGTCGAGGACGGGATCCTTCGCCACTTCGTCCATGAAGCGGATGCAGCGCGTGCACATGACGCAGCGCTCGGCGTCGTAGACGATGGTGGGTCCGAAGACGACCGCCTTCGGCTTGTGGATCGGCTCGTCGTGCATCCGCTTCGGCGTCTGCTGGTGCTCGAGCCAGTAGTCCTGGAGCTTGCACTCGCCGGCCTGATCGCAGATCGGGCAGTCGACCGGGTGATTGAGGAGGAGGAACTCCTGCACGCCCGCGCGCGCCTCGATGACGTGCTTGCTCGTGTCCGCGAGGACCTCTTGGTTCTCGGTCGCCGGGTACTGGCAGGCCGGCTGGAGCTTCGGCTTCTGGACGTTCTTGTAGTCCTGGAGAACCGGGTCCCACTCGACGATGTCGAGCATCATCGCGCGCTGGTTGGCAGCGGGCTTCAGCTCGACGAGGCACATCCGGCAGTTCGCTGGCGCGCTCAGGCCTGCGTGCCAGCAGTAGTGCGGGATCTCGACTCCGGAGCGGGCGGCGGCCTTGATGATGCTGTCGCCCGGCTCGAAGGGGATGTCCTTGCCGTCAAGCTTGAAGGTGGGCATGCGATGGCGCCGTTTTTACGACGAATTGCCCGCGGTTGGAACCCCTTTCCACCGCCCGTGCCCGTTTCAGCGAACGGCCACGATCCCCAGCCTGCGGAGTCGATCGAGGATCTCGTTCAGCTCGTCCTCCGGCATCCCGCAGATGTCGACGAGAGCGGCCACGCTGGTGACCCCGTCGATGTGCGCAAGGAGGAAGCCGGCCCGGTGATCGATGGGCGCTGCGGCGATTTCCGCCTTGCTCATGAGGAGCTTGGGGATGGTCTGCCCGGTGCCGCGGACGGCGTCGGCCTTCACGGCGGCGCCCACGTCGTCCTCGCGGATCGACGGGCGCTGCGATTTCGTGAAGATCGGCGAAGGCGTGGGCGAGGGCGCCGGCTTGGAGTAGGGCGCGGGCGAAGGCGTCGGAGCCGCCGCAGAGCGCGGCGGGCGCATGCTCGCCGGACGACCGCTCGCGCGGCCCGCGGGACGGGCGCTGCCGGGACGAGGACGACCGCTCGCCGGTGCCGGACGACCGCTCTCCGGTCGCGCGCTGTCGGCGCGCTTGCCGCCGATCGGCCGCCCGTCGACGGTGCGGCTCCCGGCCGATGCCGGCTTCGTATCGGGATCGGCGCGATCGTCCTCGCGGGCGAGGCGAGCATCGGACGAGATGAGGCGGCGGCCCGTGGGCTTCTCTTCCGCGGCGAAGCGGCCCTCGCGGCTGTCGCTCGAGGTCGAAGGCGCGCGCGCGCGCGCGTCGTCGCGAGGCAGTCGATGGGTGTCGACGTGCGTGACGTCGATCGGCGCGCGCGACGACGAGGGGCCACGCACGGAGACGGGCGAGTCCTCGCTTTCGATGCGCTCCGCGCGACCGTCTATCGGCGGCTTGCTCTCGGTACGCACGACGCTCACGGGGGAGCTCACGCTCGCCGGGCTGGGCGTCGAAGCTACGCGCTCGGACGGCGGAGCGCTCTCGAGCGACCGCGTGTGACGCGGGTGCTGACCCGTCGCCGTCGGAGCGCCGCTCGGCGGCGGCGCGCTGATCGGCGGGGCGCTCCCGGCCACGCCCGGTTCGACACGTTCGCGCTTGGTCGTGTGACGGGGCTCGCCGCTCACCTTCCCGAGGCCTAGTTGCGTGCTCGTTCGTTTTTCGCTGGGCTTCATGGGGTCCGGTGCGGGCTGCCGCGTAGGCAGGATCGCGCTGCGGCAGCCGGCGTCAATACGCGGTTCACCGCAACCGGACGATTCTTACCCCCCAGGGAGTATGCCGGCGACCGCTCGGACGGTGACCGAGCGCGATCCGCGCAGCATTGCAGCGCTTTCCCGAACGGCATGGATGACGCAGTGCGGCGCGTCAGCGGAGGGCCACGATGCCGAGGCTGGCCAGGCGCGCCAGGATGGCTGCGATGTCCGCGCTCGCCATGCCCGAGATGTCGACGATGGCCGCGACGTTCGACTTGCCGTCGATGAGCGAGAGCACGAACGCATCGCGAGGATCGATCGGCGCATGCGTCAGCTCCTGGCGGCTCTTCAGCAGCTTCGGTGCGAACGTGAGGGCGGCGCGCGATGCAATGGCAACCGCCACGTCGCCAACGTCGTCGACGCGAACGGGCGGTCGGCTCGTCCTCGGACGTCGCCCCGAGACCTTCTCCGCCGAGGCCGGCGGGATGCTCTCGCCCGCGGCCGTTCGATCGGCCGAGCGGTCGCGCACGCCCGAGGCCGGCGGCACGGTCGGCACGACCTGCCGCGCGTGCAGTCCGCTGTCTCCCAGCCCGGGGCTGGTGAGCGTTCGTCGTTTGGCTTTTTCCACGAAGTCCCCCGTTTCGTAGTCCGCGCAGTAGACACGCGGCGAGGCCAGTAAAAGCCTCGAGATCCACCCTGTCAAGGGGGCCACGGGCCGCACGCGTGCGCCTGCTAGGATGCGTCGCCTTGGCTTCAACGGCGCGCGCGACGAACGAGCGGAGCGAGCTCGACACCATTGCGCGTCTCGCGTTGCCCATCGCGCTCGCGCAGTTCGGTGTGACGCTCCTCGGGCTCGTGGACGTCGCGGTGCTCGGTCACGTCTCCGCGGCCGATCTCGGCGGCGCGTCCATCGGCCGATCGATCGGCTTCGCGGGGCTCGCGCTGGGCATCGGCGCGGCCGCCGCGCTCGAGCCGCTTGCCGCGCAAGCGATCGGAGCCGGCGAGCCGCACGTGGCGTGGCGCGCCTTCATCTCCACGACCATCGCATGCGCCCTCATCTGGGTGCCGTGCAGCGTGCTCAGCGTCGCAGCGACGTGGCTTCTCGTTCCGATCGGCATCGATCCGGAGCTGGTCGGCCCGTGCCGCACCTTCTTGATCGCGCAGACGCCGGGGCTCCTCTTTTTCCCGGTGTTCCTCGCAGCGAAGACGTTCCTGCAAGCCCACAAGCGCACGTGGCCCGCGCTCGCTGCCGCCATCGTCGCGAACGTCGTCAACATCGTCGTGTGCAACGTCCTCGTACGCGGCGAGCTCCCGCTCGGCAGGTTCGGTCGGATGTCCGTGGGCATCCGGCCCATGGGCGCGCTCGGCGCCGGGCTCGCGAGCACGATCTCGAACATCGTGCTCGTCGCCGTGGTGATGGTGGCGATCCTCCCGATGCGTCCGCGCGGCATGGTGCTGTCCTCACGCGTATCGGTGGCGAAGGTGCTGCGGCTCGGGACGCCGATCGGCTTCCAGCTCCTCGCGGAGATCGGGGTGTTCGCCCTCGTGGCGGTGCTCGCGGGCCGCCTCGGCAAGGTGCCCGTCAGCGCGCATCAGATCGCCATCGGCCTCGCGAGCTTCACGTTCATGGGCGTGCTCGGCGTGAGCAGTGCGACGGCCGTGCGCTGTGGTCACGCGGTCGGCGAAGGACGCTCGCCGCGACGCCCCGGCCTCATCGGCATCGCGCTCGGCGCGGGATTCATGGCGTGCTCGAGCACCCTCTTCCTGCTCGCGCCGCGCCCGCTGGTCGCGCTCTTCACCGATGACGCGGCGATCACCGAGCTGAGCGTCACGCTGCTCGGGATCGCCGCTGCGTTCCAGCTGTTCGACGGCGTGCAAGGCGTCGCGGCCGGTGCGCTGCGAGGCGCGGGCGACGTGCGCTTCGCCTTTCTCGCGAACGTGGGCGCCCACTGGCTGGTCGGATTTCCGCTCGCGCTCCTGCTGGGCTTCCAC
>JAYTZB010000899.1:0-4145 GCA_043742085.1 Polyangiaceae bacterium | reverse complement strand
TGCGTCGGCTCGGGCAGCTCGTTCTCGACGTGCGGTCCTTCCGGAACCGCGCGGACGAGGAGCGCGCCGAGCGTCTTCGCCTCTTCGAGGGTGATGGCGCCGGCGAAGCCGATGACGATGTCGGACTGCACGAAGCGCTTGGCGTATGTCGCGAGAACGTCGTCGCGCGTCAGGTTCGGGACGGTTCCGGGACGCCCGGCCGCGGTCCGCGAGTACGGGTGTCCGGGAAACATGGCGCGGCGGAACGCCAGGCCCGCGAGCGCCCGATCGTTGTCGCGCGCGTCGATGAGCTCGGCGACCGTCTCGCGCTTCAGGCGATCGAGCTCCTCCTGGTCGAAGGTCGGCGTGCCGATCACCTTCACGAGGAGCTCGCAGAACGGCTGGAGGTTCCGCCGGATCACCTGCGCATGGAGGCTGATCGTCGAAGGACCGACGTCGAAGCCCATTTCGGCGCCCAGACGATCGACGGCGCTCTCGATCTCCGAGGAGGTCATGCCCTTGCAGCCGCGGCGGATCATGCGCGCGGTGAGGCGGGAGAGGCCGTCCTTGCCGTCGGGATCGGCGAGCGCGCCGCTCCGGAGCGAGAGGACGATCGACACGAGCGGCACCACCGTCGAGCTCTCGACGAATCCCACGGCGCCGCCCGGCAGCTCGAAGCGAGGGCTCGAGCCGTGGACGGCGTGCGCCTTCGCGGGCTTCTTCTTCTTGGTCTCGTCGGCCGATGTCGATGCGCTCATTCTGCGGCCTGCCCGGTTGCTGCCGCGACTTCGGGCAGTACGTTGATGACGGTGCGTGCGTCGAGCTTGAGGTAGCGGCGCGCCGCCGTGCGCATCTCGCCCGACGTGACGCGGCGATACGCTTCGAGCCGCCGGAATGCGGCGGCCGGATCCCCGAGTACGGTGTCGTAGAACCCGATCTGCTCGGCCTTGCCGCTGGCAGTCTCGAGCGACTGGACGAGGCCCAGCTCGAGCCGGGCCTTCGCGCGCTCCAGCTCCTCCTCGGTGACCACTTCGTCGCGCACCTTCGAGAGCTCGGCGTCGACCCGCGCGAGGAGGTCCGCGCTCGCGGTGCCGGCTCGCGCCGTGAAGTACATCTCGTACAGGCCGGGATCGCGGAAGGTCGACACCCAGCCGCGGAGATCCGTGCATACCTCACGCGTCGTGACGAGCTCGCGATACATGCGCGAGGCGCGGCCGCCGAAGAGTACCTCGTTGAGGATGGAGAGCGCGGCATGGTCGGCGTCGCCGAGCGCGGGGCCGTGGAAGCCGAGCAGGATCTTCTCGCTCGCGGTGGGCTTCTTCAGCGTCACGATGCGCGACTCGAGCTGCACCGGCTCGGGCGTGGTGTCCTCCTCGGGAAGCGTGGACGAGGGGATCGGTCCGTAGGCTTCGCTGATGCGCTCGAGCACGTCCTGCTCGCGGACGTCGCCGCAGATCACGATCGTGGCGTTGTTGGGCGCGTAGTAGGTCTTGTAGAACGCGACGCAGTCATCCGGCGTGAAGTTCTCGATGTCGACCATCCAGCCGATGGTCGGCCAGTGATACGGGTGCTTCGTGAAGGCGGTCTTGTAGAGGATCTCGTTGGCGATGCCCTCGACGTCGTCGTCGACGCGCATGCGGCGCTCGTTGGCGACGACCTCCTTCTCGCTGACGATCTGCGGCTCGCGCAGGACGAGCTTCGCCATGCGATTGCTCTCCAGCTTCACGGCGAGCGCGAAGCGATCCTTGGGGAGCGACTCGTAGTAGTAGGTCCAGTCGAGCCACGTGGCGGCGTTCGACTCGGCGCCGTTCTCCTCGAGCTTGCGATCGAACTCGCCTGCCTTCACGCCCTCGCTCTCGTTGAACATGAGATGCTCGAACAGGTGCGCGAGGCCGGTTTTTCCGGGCTTCTCGTGGCGTGAGCCGACGCGGAACCAGGTGAAGTAGCTCATCACCGGAGCGCTGCGATCGACAAGCACGAGGAGGCGCAGGCCGTTGCCGAGCCGGAAGCGATGAACGTGCGGGACCTCGTTCGCTCCGTCGAGGATCGCGGCCGCGCCGAGGTCGACGAACGGGACCGAGCCCTCGTAGGTCCACTTCGCGGTGTCGCCGTTGGCTTTCTCGTTCACCCGCGCGGTCAGCGCAGCGATTTTTTGAGACATGGATCGCTGACGGAAGACCCCTTTTGCGTCGCTGTCAAGCACGTGCGCATCAGCGCCGGTGCTCTCGTGCTCGCGCGCATCACCACTCGTGCATGTCGAGCACGCTGAAGGCGCCGTTTCTCCAGACCCATGCGTTGGCGCCGGCAAGCGCGATGATGCCGACCTCGCGCGCCGCAGCGGCGTCCTCGGGGGCGCCGTTCGCGTCGAGCCGTCCGACGCGAACGAGGCGAACCGGATCGCGTCCGCCCGGCACGGCGTGGAACACGGGATCGCCGGTGCCCGCGGAGACCACGCCGCCGCTGCTCGCGAGGAGGACGCCGCCGTCGTACGCGCGCGCGGCGTAGAAGGGCCGCGGCGTTCCCTGCTCGGTGAGGAATGCCTGGTGGTGGGACGCGAGGTTCATCGGGCGCGGCGGACCGTTCGAGACCTTCCACACCGCGCCTTCGCGATCGAGGACGTAGCCGGCGCCGCGCCAGACGTCGAGATCGGCGAGCGACGACTCGATGACCTGGTCCTCGGTGATGGGCTGCCACCCCACTGAATCGAAGCGAGCGACCGCGCCCATGCGATCGCCGCACACGAGCATCGAGATGCGGAGGTTGTTGGCGCAGAGCGCGACCACCGATTCCGAGTCGTCGAGCATGGCATCGGGCTCGAAGGGCACGAAGCCGGTGCCGTCGAACTCGAGCAACGCTCCGGCGCCCCAGATGAGGACGCGCTCGCCGCCGCCGCCGATGCCGTACCACCACGGACGGCCGTGGGTCGGGCGCTGGAGCGGGAAGCTCTGCGTGCGCCCGCCAGTGATCCGCACCGCGTGCGTCGTGGTCAGGCCCCACATGGTGCCGTCGCGGGCGACGTAGAGATCGTTGAGGGGCTCGTCGACGTTGTGCGTGCTGGCGATGACGTTCTCGACGACATGGAGCACGAGGCTCGATGCCGTCTCGCTGGTCGACGCCGTGCGTCCGAGCACGTAGAAATCGGAGGCTGACGTGCCGCTCGCGGAGCGGAACACGTAGCGCGAGGCCGAGAGCAGCGGCACGTGCATGACGCCGCGCTGGACGAGCGGCGCTTCCCGCGACGCGCGGCGGAGATCGCGCACGTTGTCGGGATGACTCGGCACCGTGACGACGTCGCTGAAGAAGTTCTCGTCGCGGAAGTGGCGCAGCCACCGGAAGACGTCCTCGGCCTCGAAGACGTAGATGCCGGTGCGCAGCGAGACGGCGAGCGTGAACTCGTCGACATTGAGCGTGAGCGAGGCCTTGCCGCTGGAGTCGAAGAGCCGGTCCACGTCGCCGCGGACGTTGTACGAGAGCTCCTTGCCGATGAGATCGACGATGGCGTCGACGTCGCCGGTCTCCAGGCGGCCGACCACCGGGTACTCGAAGCGGAAGCCGAGCTCGTAGAGGAGCCGCTTCAGACGCTGTGGCATCTTCGCGGCGCTCTCGACCGACTCCTCGCGGGCGTCGGCGACCATGTCGAGCCACTCGCCGAAGTGCGCGGCGATGGGGTTGGCGGAGCCGTTCTGCCACTCCACGATGGGCAGCTCGCCCTCGTGGCGGATCGACGAGACGAGCCGCTTGCCGGCGCCGGTGTCGAAGCACACGAACTTCTCGGTCGAGCGGCAGAAGGGCGCGTAGCGCTTCGCCTCCTCGCCGCCGTAGCCGACGATCTTCTTCGCCTCGTCGGCCATCTGCTGCGAGTGGAGGAAGAGCTCGGGCTCGCCGATCTTGCTCGAGACGCGCATGGCCGCGACGTAGCTGGGCGGCAGCTCGGTGCCGAGGAGCTGCGCCTGCGCCGCGAGCTCCTTCATGCTGAGCGGCTCGCCGAGGCGCTCCTGATAGCCCGACTTCACGAGGACCGTACGGATGCGCTCGAGGGCGGCAAGCGCGACCCGCGTCGGATCGACGTTGCTGCGCGGCTTGATGCTCCGCGTGACCCGTTTCTTGAGTGGCGTCTTCCTCACGGGCCTGACCAAACCCTCGCGTCGACGAGGGTACCCTATCCG
>JAYTZB010000898.1:0-2787 GCA_043742085.1 Polyangiaceae bacterium | reverse complement strand
GACGTCGCTCTCGTCATGGGCCCCCACGTGGCACGCGCGGTCTCGGCGGCGGCGGTGGCGACGCTCCTCCTCGCGGCGTGCGGAAAGACCAGCACCACGTCACGCGTGTCGGGCGTCTATCACCTGCCCGGCGCGGCGGACGCGACGAGCCTCGAGGTCCGCGACGACGGCACGTTCGCGCTGCGGCGCGAGTCGTGCGTGTCGAGCGGTATAAATTCTTGCGGTGACTGGAGCGCGGCTGCCGGCGGCGGACGGGTGGTCACGAGGGACGGCCAGTACTGGCCCACGCCGGATTCCTTCCCCTCGGCGGTCGTGAGCAAGGTGACGCTCGAGCCGCGCGGCCACGACCTCCTCGTGATCGGCGAGAGCGAGTGGGCGGGCTCGTTCACGGAGCGCTGGTCGCTCGGACGCGCATGCCCGGTGTGTAGTGATCGCGTACGAGCGGACGGAACGACGTACGTGGTCTCGAGCACGCGCCCGTGCACCGAGCCATTGCCGGCGTGCACGCGCCTCTAGCGACGTTCGGGAGACATTTCCTGCGCTTGCCGCCCGACGAGACAAATGCGAAGCGATCTTCATGAACCGTAGCGCACTCTTCTTCGGGCTCTCGTCGGTGGTCGCTCTCGCGGGCCTCGTCGGAGCATGCTCCTCCACGACGACCACGGTCGGCGGCGACACCCCCGAGGGCGGCACGTCGAGCGAAGCCGGCACCGGCAAGGAGACGGGCACCCCCAAGGACTCGTCGACGCCGGTCGACACCGACTCGAGCGTCACGCCCACCGGCGACGACGTCTGCGCCGCCGAGACGACGCGCCAGGCGTGCGGCTCGTGCTGCATCATGAACCACGCGGCGGGCGCGAAGGCCATCCAGGACTCCGTCGAGGCCTGCGCATGCAAGGGAACCGGCGCCGATGGTGGAACGCCCGCGTGCATGACCGAATGCGCGACGACGTTCTGCGCGGCGACGCCGGCTCAGCCGAACGCAGCGTGCAACACCTGCCTCCAGGCGTCGATCGGCTCCGGTGGCGCTTGCCAGGGGTCGGTCAGCGCCGCCTGCACCGCGAGCCCGGACTGCGTCGCCGAGCAGAAGTGCATCATGCCTTGCCAGACGAAGAACTGAAGTAGCGGGCGAGCGGCGCGCGTGCGCTCGAAGCGCGCGCGCGCCACGCGCCACGTCAAAGGTCAGAGGCGAGCGGCCTCGACGATGCGTTTGCGCGTCGATGCATCGGGAATTCGGCCGTTCCCGGCGCCGAGGTTGTCGTCGAGATGCGCGGGGCTGGACGTCGCGGGGATGGGGCACGTCACCGCGGGGTGGCCGAGAATGAACTTCAGCAGCAGCGCCGACCAGCTCGTGCAATCGAGCTCCGTCCTCGCCCAGGCCGGCAGCGGCTCGCGATGGAGGCGCCGCAGCAGCGCGCCTTCGTCGAACGGCCGCATCACGAGCACCGCGGTGCCCGTGTCGTGTGCTGCGGGTAGCAGCCGCTTCTCGGCCTCGCGATCGGCGACGTTGTACGGGAGCTGGACGAAGTCGACGGCCTCGCTGCGGAGGATCTTCTCCATCTCCGGAAACGCACTGTGGGCGTAATGGGTAATCCCGATATACCGAATACGTCCCTGGGATTGCCAATCGCGTAGAACGGGCAAATGGGTTTGCCAGTCGAGGAGATTGTGGATCTGCATGAGATCCATGCGCTCGGTGCGCATGCGCTCGAACGAGCGGTTCATCTCCTCGATGCCTTGCGCCCGGCCGCGAGTCCACACCTTCGTGGCCAGGAAGGGGCGCCGCCCGCCCACGTCTCCCAGCTCCGCGAGAAGATCGCCGGTCGCGCGCTCGGCATTGCCGTACATGGGCGACGAGTCGATGACGCTCGCGCCCGCGGCCAGGAAGCGCCGCAGCACCTCCACGAGCGGCGCACGGCCCGCGGGCGTGGGGCCGACGTCGAAGGTCTGCCAGGTGCCGAGGCCGATGGCCGGCAGGCGCTCGCCGGTGCGGGGAATGGGCCGGGTCAGCATGGCGGGCGTATTCTGCCATCCTGAAGAAAGATCTTAAGGTTTCTCCGCGCTGGCTATCCAACGCTGCGACAGGCCCGACATGGAACGCTGCGAAGAGCTCGAGGTGAGCATCGAGATGAGACTGCACGGCGCACTGGACGCCGGCGCACCTCGACACCACCTCGAGGCAGCACGTCGTGTCGAGCGCCGTCGTGGTCATCGCGCTCGCGCCGATGATGATGCTCATGGAGAGCGACGTGCTCGGCAGCGCAGCGCTGCTCGGGATCTCGTGGGCCCTCGCCATCGCGTGGCGCTTCTGGAGCGTGCGCCGGAGGCTCGCCGCGGTGTCCAGGTACGAGGTAGACACCGGCGAGATCCTCTTCTTCTATCGACGCGAGCTCGAGGATCGCCTGCGTTCGTCGCGCTTCGTGCTGCTCCTCGTGCCGCTCTGGGCGGCCCTCGTCGCCCTTCGCATCGCGCATCCGTTCGAGACCACGCAGCAATGGATCGGCTTCGCGGGCCTGGGCGCCGTGATCCTCGGCGCGGTCGCTTACGTGTGGCTCGTCCATCGTGCACGCGTGATGCGCGAGCTGAGTCAGCTCAGGGCCGACCTCCAGCACCGATGAGCCTGTCGCGTGCCTCCGTTCCACCCACAGGCAGAGCTCGCCCTCTGCAACCAGGCGCGAAGCAGCTCGCGAGCGGAGCGCGAGGCGGCGTTCGAACGGATCTTCCGCGAGCTACGCGCGCAGGTCTTCGCGCTGTGCCTGCACCTCACCGGTGCTCGCGCGGAGGCCG
>JAYTZB010000897.1:0-3752 GCA_043742085.1 Polyangiaceae bacterium | reverse complement strand
GGCCGCCGGCGTCGCGTAGTGGCCGTTCGCGTCGAAATTTCCGAAGGCGTGCGCCGCGCGGAGCTGCACCGCCACGAGCGCGTCCTCGTGCACGGCGAGGCGACCAGGCGTGACCGCCCCGGAGCCCGCGCAGCACGCTTGCGCCCACGCGCGGCCGCTCGCGGTGAGCACCGCGACGACCGTCATGAGCACGAGCGCTACGCGCGTGCTCCGCTCAGCGAATTTCGAACTGCGGCGCGACATGGTCGCTCGTGGGCACGTCGCCCATGGACACGCCGATGGTGGTGCGGATCTCCCAGAGGCCCGCCATGAAGAGGTTCACGTTGGTGACGGTGTAGCTGCCCGGCTCCGGGCCGACCTCGACCGACGGCTTGACCGACGTGCCGTGACCCATTGCGGGCATCCAGGGCACGACGTCGAGGCCGAGGCCTGAGACCGGCTGGCCGTCACCGCTGTTGGTGACCACCAGACGGAGCGTGTTCACGCCGCGCGAGGGAGCGGCATCCGGTGCACTATGCACGGAGATCTGGTAGCGCCCGCTGTCGCTCGTGACGACGGCGGCCGCGGTCGCGGAGATGGCCCCGGTATCGGACGCGCCCGCACTGCTGCAGCCGGCCGACAGCCCTGCCACGCCGAGACCGAGCACCCCGACCAACCCGACCATCGCCCACGAAAACCGCGATTGCATGCTTCTGGAGTGAGTCTAATCCGCAGGAGCGAGGCGCGCCCCGCGTCATATCGTCGCGGGGTCGCGAGCACCCGGCGAGCAAGGGGGGGTTACAAGTTGTGCACTCTCCCGCGAACGCCGCGGAATCAGCGGGTGCTCGGATACTTCGAGAGCTTCCGCTGGAGGCTGCGACGGTGGAGCCCGAGCAGGCGCGCGGCCTGGGAGATGTTGCCGCCGCAATCGGTGAGCACGCGGTTGATGTGCTCCCACTCCGCGCGCGCGAGCGAAGGGACCTGGCGCGCCTCGAGCGCATCGAGCGGCGCCGGTGGATCGTCGACGGGTCGATTCACGCGTTCGAAGGCGGCGAGGACGTCGTCCACGTCGGCGGGCTTCGTCAGGTAGTGCGTCGCGCCGAGGCGGACCGCCTCGAGCGCCGTGGCGATGCTGCCATAGCCGGTGAGCACGACGATGTTGGTCATGGCGTCGATGGCCTTGAGCTCGCGCACCACGTCGAGGCCGGAGATCCCCGGCATGCGCAGATCGACGACCGCGTACTCGGGGCTCTCCTTCTTCGCGAGCGCAATGGCGGACTCGCCGTCCTTCGCGCCTTGCGCCTCGAAGTCACGCGCGTGGAAGGCGCGCACGAGCCGAGCGCGATAGGTCTCGTCGTCGTCGACCACGAGCACGGACGCCGAAGCCGACGCCGAAGCCGACGCCGAAGCGCTTCCCGAGCCGGTATCGCCGACGCTCACGGCACGACCCTGGAGAGCGCGGGCAGCTCCAGTGTGACGCGCGAGCCCTTCCCTTCTTCCGACGAAAAGACGAGCTGCCCGCCATGACGATCCGCGAACGCGCGCGCGAGGAAGAGGCCGAGCCCCATGCCCTGCCCCGGCGGCTTCGTGGTGAAGAACGGCTCGCCGACGCGATCGAGATCAGCGCGCGCGACGCCATGACCGCGATCGACCACGGTGAAGCGCACGGTGCCGCCGACGACGTCGGACATCAGGACCACGGGGGTGCCGCCGTCGGGCGTGGCGTGCAGCGCATTCTGCACGAGGTTCGAGAGCACCTGCACGAGCCCCTGGACGGGCGCCTCGAACGACGCCTCCTCGAGCTGCACGTCGACCCCAGAGAGCGCAGTGTCACCCATGCGGTCGCGGAGGGCCGCGAGCACTGCGCCGGTGGTGGTGGGCGCGGGCAGCTCGCCGATGGACTGGCCGGCGCTGGCGCTCATGCGGCTCACGATGGCGCGGCAACGTTCGAGCTCGTCGCGGATGAGGCGCGCGTCGGCCACCGCCTCGTCGGGCGCGCTGCGGATCGATCGCTCGAGCTCCTTGGCGGCGATGGCGATGGTCCCGAGCGGCGTACCGAGCTCGTGGGCGGCGCCGGCGGCGAGCGTGCTCAGCGAGGCGAGCTTCTCGTTGCGAGCGGCGAGGCGCTGGGTGCGGAGCAGCTCCACCTCGCGCGCGCGGAGAGCGCCGGAGACGCGCGTCACGAAGTACGCGATGAGCGACGCGGCGATGGTGAGCGCGAACCACATGCCCTGGAGGTGGACCGAGAACGCGGTGCCGCTGTGATGCGCATGCTCCATCGCCGGCACGTTCACGTGCTCGAAGAAGAGCGCCGCGTACGACAGCACCGAGAGCACCACCACCACGCCCGCCCAGCGCATGCCGAGCGCGACCGCGGCGATGGTCACGTGCACGAGATAGAAGACGCTGAACGGATTCGCGGGACCGCCCGAGAAATAGAGGAGCGCGGTGAGCAGCAAGGTATCCAGCACGAAGACGCCGCCGAGCACGCTCTGGTGCGGATCCCGCCGCTTGCGTGACCAGAGGTCGAGCGCGAGGTTCGAGGCTCCGGACGTCGCGACCACGCCGGCGAGCGCCGCGATGGGCACGTCGACCGCGAGGACGTAGCGCGCTGCGACCACCGTGACCGCCTGCGCGAGGAAGAACCCCCAGCGAAGGCGCACCAGCCAGGTCAGCGTGATGGCGGTGGCCGAGCGCTCGACAGAGGCGACCGGTGTCCTGACCGCGTCGGCATCGGGCACCGCGGCCAGCGTGCGTGTACGAACGGCGACGTCGCTCACGGACGAAGCGTAGCGCGCGGCGCGGACGGAGAGTAGGCCGCGAGCACGCGCCGCTCAGCGACCGTCAGCGACAGAACGAGGCGTAGAGGCGAACGAGGATCGGATCGGTCTCGCCGGTGCAATTCTCCGTGGGAGCGCAGTCGGACGCACGCGTGCAGATCGCTCGTCCCTTGACGGCGCACTCCGTCGCGGCGACGCACTCGATGGAGCTCACGACCTTGTCGAAGCGATTCGGCGTCCCGCCCGTCGGTGAGAGCGGAAGGACGCAGCACGACGTGCCGGCTGCGCAATCGCCCGCCGTGGCGCATTGCTGAGGGAACTTGTCCGAGAAGTCCGTTCCGTTGCTCGTGTACTCGCCGCCTCCCCCGTCGACGCCGATCGGGTTCTGCGTGCCGGTCGGCGCAGGCTGCAGGCCGCCGTCACTCGCGCCGCCGCTCGAGAGATAGGCGAGATCGGTACTGCAATGAACGATCGCGCCCGACGTGAGAGCGAGAGCAACAGCGAGTCCGTTCGCGGAGCGGCGATTTGTAGAATGCACGTAGGGCCCCCTCGAACACTGTACAGTGGTGGAGCCTCCGAGTTGAGTGGCGCGCGACGCGGACGGAAAGTAGGCTGCGCGCCGTGCTGTTCGAAGATGCGGCGAAGCACGTCGCCGCCCGCTATCACTCCCGGCCTGCGCACTATTACGTGCGCTCGAAGCTGAGCATGGACCCGGTGGGCCGCGCGCTCCACGGCCTCGGGGAGAAGGAGCGCTTCGGCAGCGTGGTGGACGTCGCGTGCGGGCGTGGCCAGTTCGGTCTGCTCTTGCGAGTCTCGACCCTGTGCGACGGACTCGTGGGCTTCGACTGGGACGCCGGCAAGGTCACGAACGCGAACGCAGCTGCGGCGGGCTTGGAGGACGTTCGCTTCGAGCAAGGCGACGTGCGCGACGTCGAGATACCGCACGCCGACACGGTGTTGCTCATCGACATCCTCCACTACCTGACGGTGTCC
>JAYTZB010000896.1:0-2014 GCA_043742085.1 Polyangiaceae bacterium | reverse complement strand
TCGAGGTCCTCGGCGGCCTTCCGCGAGAGATCGATGATGCGGCGGTCGTCGCCCCAGGGCCCGCGATCGGTGATCCGCACGCGGACCGAGCGACCGGTGTCGGGGCGACGGACTTCCACCCAGGTGCCGAACTTGAGCGTGCGATGGGCCGCCGTGTACTTCGACGGATCGAAGCGCTCGCCGTTCGCGGTCTTCTTCCCTGCGAATGCGGCCCCGTACCAGGTGGCGAGCCCGGCCTGATCGGCCGAGACGCCGGCGGGGACCTTCGCGCCCTTCGCGAACGTCAGGTCACCTTCCCCGCCCGGCTTCGCCTCGGCATGGGTGGCGGAGGCGCTGACGGGAGGACGAAAGCCGGCGTTCCGGTCCGCGCAGCCGGCGCTCCCGGCCCCCGCGAGCCCGGACATCGCGGTCAGAACGGCGAGAGCCGCGAACGGGGAACGCATCGGGGTCGATCTACCATCGCCGCGAACGTTACGGCGGCCGTAACACTCGGGGTCCGGAGCGAGACTGTTACGGCGTTCGTTACACTGTTACGGCGGGTCCAAACGAAACCTTCCCTGCCCGAATTGCGCAATTTCCCACGTTTTTGCGAGGTGGGTCGCTCGGAGGCCCCTGGCACGTCCCCTGCTCAAGGCCCATCGCCGGCGCGCTGCAACGCACCGGAAAACGCGGGTTACGCGCCCGTCCTTGGAGGCCCTGAGTCATGTCGAACGTTGCCCGCGAGTCTGGTTTCTTCCCCTGCGCTGCTGCGCGCGGCCCGAGTTTCGAGAGCGACGACGACCTCATCGCGGGGATGACCGTGAACGACCCGGCGGCGTGGCGTGCGTTCCAGGCCAAGTACGACCGCCTCATCATCCGCTGCATCACCAAGGTGACGCGCCGCTTCGCTTCGATGGTCTCGCAGGACGACGTGCGCGAGGTCTACGCGAACCTCTACGTTTCCCTCCTCGGCAACGACATGCACAAGCTCCGCACGTTCGACCCCGAGCGTGGCAACCGCTTCTCCTCGTGGATCGGCCTCCTCGCGATCAACGCCGCTTACGACTACCTCCGCACCCTCAAGCGCGAGCCGCAGAAGGAGTGCATCACGGAGGCGATGGAGCTCGTCGCGGACCTCCCGGATCCGTTCGAGCTGACCAGCGAGCGCGAGCGCGCCGCCATCGCGCACGAGACGCTCGCCGACTTCTCCGAGAAGGACCGCACCTTCGCCGCGCTCTACTTCGGCGAGGGCATGGACCCCCAGGACATCGCGGCCCAGATGAACATCTCCGTCAAGACCGTCTACTCGAAGAAGCACAAGATCCAGTCCCGCCTCGAGTCCGTCCTCGCCACGCGCATGATGCCGGCCAGCCGGATCGCGGCCTGAGCCTTCGTCCCCCGACGCCACGCCTCGTTTGTGCTACTCAGAGGCCGTGCGCTTCGTAGGTCCGCTCCTCGTCATCGCCGCATCCTTGGTCGCCTCCATCGGCTCCGTCTCGTGCGGAACGACGTCGGGCGGCGACCCGAATTCCAACCCCGGCATCCCGCCCGCGGGCGGCAAGGACAAGCGCATCAAGGACGTCTCGGATCCCGGCGTCCAGAACCACAAGGACTTCGTCGCGCAGACGCAGCTCATCAGCGGCGCTGTCGTCATCGCCATCGACAAGTTCGACGAGACCGCCGACGGCAAGAGCAAGGGCACGGTCTACGTGCAGGACCTCGGCTCCAAGGATCCGTACTCCGGCATCACGCTGTTCTCGCCGACGTTCAGTCCCGGCAACCTGTCGATCGGCCCCGGTGACGTCCTCGATTTGAATGGACAGTACACGGAATCCGCGAGCATCGGCACGACGGTCACCTTTGCGCCCGGCGCTGTGCTCCCGCAGATCTCGAAGCCCGTCGCGTCGTTCCGCTACGAGACGCAGGTGCAGGAGCCCGTCGACATCGACGTGAACGACCTCGCCGATTTCACGACGGGGCGGCGATGGATGGGCATGCTCGTCCGCGTGAAGAACGTCACGCTGGCCAGCGACGC
>JAYTZB010000895.1:0-2562 GCA_043742085.1 Polyangiaceae bacterium | reverse complement strand
GGCGCACCAACCCCAAGGAGACTTCCTCATGCGCCTCGTATCGCTCGTCGCCCTCGTCGGAATCGCTGCCCTCTCCACCGCCTCGCTCGTCGCTTGCGGCGGGACGTCGGCCGATGACCCGATGGCTGCGCCGGCCGATCCCGTGACCGATGACGGCGCGTCCGAGGAGATCAAGGCTGCGGTGATCGACGAGTCGATGGACGGCAAGACGGTCCCCGTCACGCTCGGAAAGACGTTCACCATCGCGCTCTCGGAGAACGCATCCACGGGCTACGTGTGGAGCGTGAAGTCGGTCGACAAGACCATCGGCGCGCCGAAGGTGACGAACGTTCCCGGCGATTCGAGCCGCCCCGGATCGTCGGGCCTCAAGAAGTTCACATGGTCGACGAAGTCGCCGCTCGATCTCGTCGGCAAGCACACCATCGTCCTTCTGCACTCGCGCGCCTTCGGCAATTCGCCGACGAGCACGTTCACGGTCACCATCGAGATCAAGGACAACAAGGCGCCTTCGTTCTGCGGCGGCCTCATCGGCAAGACCTGCGGTTCGGCCGACAGCTACTGCGACTACGCCATCGCGGCATCGTGTGGCGCGGGCGACCAGACCGGAAAGTGCGATGCGAAACCCCAGTTCTGTCCCGCGGTGATCATCCCGGTCTGCGGTTGCGACGGCAAGACGTACAACAACAGCTGCGAGGCCAACCGCTCGGGCGCGTCGGTCTCGAAAGCCGGCCCCTGCGCGCACTGAGCTGACTCGCCGACGGATGGAATTCAGCGGGTGACGACTGCCGCGAAGATGGCGGCGGCGAGGAAGATGACCACCGCGACGGCCAGCATCCACTGGTTCGTCTTGGAGAGCATCGGCTTCGTGCCGCTCATCGGCTTCGACGGCGGAAGCTTCTTCGGGCGCGACGGAAGGCTGGACGGCTGGAGCTCCTCCGCTTCGTCGTCGATGCCTCCATCCGTGCTCGGTTCGCCGTCGGCGTCTCTTCGCGCGCGCTTTCGCTCTTCCTTCGAGGGGCGGGCCGGCGGCGGTGCGGGGCGGGCCTTCTTCTGCTTGCCCTTCTGCTTCGAGCGCTGCGCGTCGAGGCGCGCCTTGCGTCGTGCCTTCTTGGCGGCCTCCTTCGCGCGGCGCCTGACGCGGAGCGCTTCGATGCGCTCCTCGCGTGCCTGCTTCGCCAGCGCGTAGGCGACGGGATCGAGCCGCTCGTCGGGGAGCTCCGGCTCGTCCTCGTCGTCCTCCTCTTCGCCGTCGTCGTCGTCCTCTGCGCCCCAGCCCGAGTCGAGCTCGTCCATCGTCGGGACGGAGACGGGCGGCGGATCCAGCGAATCGACGAGGCGCGCGGCAGCAGCATCCAGCGCGGCCTGCACCTCCGGCGTGGCGGCGGCGCGAGGAGGGCGCGGCGAATCCCAGTCGCCCTCGATCTCAGCGAGGAGGTTCCGGCTGCTCTCGTCTTTCTCCGCGGAAGCCATTCTTGGGTGCCCGAACCCTAACAAACAAAAAAGCAGAAGGGGCAACCGGTCACCCGGTCGCCCCTTCTGGCGTTCGCTTTCCGTGAGGGAGCGTCTTAGCGCTCGATTCCGGCTCTATGGCCGCCTCGTTGGACGTTGCGTCAGTGGGCCGTCGCCCAGCTGCGCCATCGTCGTGATCATTTCAGGTGTCCCCGCTTTTGGTTTCACATCCCGGCCATTCGCGTGGTCAGGAAGGAGGGGGATCGACGGAGCTATTCGCTGCCGTCAGCTTCGGGCGATCACGTTCCGGTGCACCACTCGACCGACGCCTTTTCAGCGTCGAGGATGCTGACTCCCCTTGGGCCTTCTCGGACCTCGTGGAGCCTTCACCGAACCGCGTCGACCATCTGATGCTCTCGTTGTCACTCGTAGGCACGCCCGACCAGCCTCTGTGCCGACCGATGCGCTGTCCGCCCCAGCCGCCGACAATCTTGCGACTGCCGAGGTACTGAGCCTGAGAATTGACCTTCGAGCCGAAGGACCCTGCGTCGCACGACCGGTGAAGGTCGTACGGGCAAAAGCCCGAGAGCATCTTCCGTCGTATCGAGAACCTACGAGCCGAAGCTCACAGGCCGATGAAGCGCGTACTTTTGATCGTGAACGCTTTTCCGCGCACCGTTTCGCCTTTTCTCGACTCGTGCCCCACGTCAGGCGGGGCTTCGAGCTTCCTTCCGGCTAGCGCCCTTGTTTCCCGCCACGAGACCTTGCGATCTCCCGGCGGCAAAGGCGCGCGATGCGTCTGACCGACTTCTGCCACCTGATTGATCTACGTGCACCCGTACTTCGTGCGTTCTCGACTCGCTCCGCGGCTTTCACCGCGTGGACGCTCCCGGAGTCTTGGGCTCCGTGAGCTTGATCGAGGGACCGAGTGTTTTCACGACACTCGAGAACGCTTCGGCGGACCCTAGCGAGACACGCGCTGCCTGTTTTTGCCTCGACCTCTCATGCACCGTGTCCGGTGTGCGAGAGAAAGAGCGTGGGCGTTTTCTTCCCACGGCGCCTGCTATCGATCATGCCTCTGACACCTCTGTCGCAACCTCTTCTTCCGCGGAA
>JAYTZB010000894.1:0-5207 GCA_043742085.1 Polyangiaceae bacterium | reverse complement strand
GGCTTCCATCTCGTCTACGCCGACGCACGCGACGTGCTCGCGACCGTCTCGAACGGCACGCACATCGCGCAGCTCACCCTCGGACGCGGGCTGCACATGATCACCGAACGGAGCTTCGGTGCCGGCGATGATTCGCCGCGCCGAGCGCGCATCCAGGCCGCGTGGACGAGACTCTCGCATCCGGGCGCGGACCTCGACCTCGAGCGCCTCTCGCAGCTCCTCACCGAGCACGACGAGACCGATCTCCTCGCCGCCACCTGCATCCATGTCCCGGGAATCCGCTACGGGACGCGCAGCGCTACCGCCATCGCCATCGCTGCCGCCGGTACCGGCGGCGGCGATCACCCGCGAAGCAGCCGCATGCTGTGGGCCGAGGGGCCTCCGTGCACGACGCCGTTCGTACCCGTGGACCTCGCGCCTCTGAACGTTCCCGGGCCCGTGAAAACCGGGTAGAATCGCGCTGTGCGCTCCACTGTCGTCGTCCTCGCATCAGCATTCGCGTTCGTCGTCCTCGGCTGCGGCGCGGCCGAGAAGCCGGGCCGCTATCCGAAGCGGCCGGAAGGCTGCGACGTGAAGGTGTTCCCGGAATCGCCCACGATGCCCACCGACAACATCGGCTCGGTGGACGCCGTCTGTGGCGACGACATCAGCGACGCCGCCTGTCTCCAGACCTTGAAGGACGAGGTCTGCAAGCTGGGCGGCGACGTGGCGTGGGGCGTGGAGGACAAGCCGTCGATGTCGCTCGGAAAGAAGAAGCTCTCGGGCCGCGCCGCGCACACCAAGACGGCGGGCCCCGCGAAGTGAACGGCGGCGAGCGCCCCAGCGGCGGACCGAAGTTCGACGAGACCGCAGACGTCGACTCCATCCGTGAGAGCGCGCGCGAGGCGTGGCTCGCGATCAGCTCGGCCGCCGGCGTCCGCGCCATTCCGCTCCCTCGTCAGCCGCGCGTCGTCATCGGGCGCATGCACACGTGTGACGTCGTGATCGAGGACGAGTCGGTCTCGCGCCAGCACGCCGCGCTGCTCAATGCCGGCAACGGCCTCCACATCGAGGACCTCGGGAGCCGCAACAAGACCAAGGTCATGGGCCGCTCGCTCGGACGCGGAGAGACCGCGCCGCTCTCCGTCGGCAGCGTCGTCGAGATCGGCTACGCCACGATGTTCGTGCAGATGGGCCGACCGGCCACGGCGCGCGTGGGCACACCGAGCTCGCCGCCCCCCGGCGGGTCACCGCATGTCGCGGCCTCGTCGGCCATCATCCTCGACCCGACCATGCAGCGTCTCTACGCGCTGCTGGACGTCATCGCGCCGAGCCCGCTCAACGTGCTCGTGCTCGGCGAGACCGGCACCGGCAAGGAGGTCTTCGCCGAGGCCATCCACAACCTCTCGCTGCGCGTGCGAGCGCCGCTCCTCCGCATCAACTGCGCGGCGCTGAGCGGTTCCCTCCTCGAGAGCGAGCTGTTCGGCCATGAAAAAGGCTCCTTCACGGGCGCTCTGGGCGCAAAGGCCGGGCTCTTCGAGTCGGCCCACGGCGGCACGGTGTTCCTCGACGAGGTCGGTGAGCTCCCGCTCGACACGCAGGCGAAGCTCCTCCGCGTGATCGAACGCGGCGAGGTCATGCGCCTCGGCAGCGTCGCCCCGAGGCGCGTCGACGTTCGTTACGTCGCCGCCACCAACCGCGATCTCCAGCAGCTCATCGCGGAGAATCGGTTCCGGTCCGATCTCTTCTTCCGGCTCAACGGCTTCTCGGTGACGCTGCCACCGCTGCGGAAGCGTCGCTCCGAGATCGTGCCCCTCGCGCGCTTCTTCCTCGATCGCGCGGCGCAGGGAAGACACTACGTGCTCGGGCCGCATGCCGAGCAATCGCTCGAGAGCTACCCCTGGCCGGGCAACGTGCGCGAGCTGAAGAACGTCGTCGAGCGCGCCATCGTCCTCGCCGGTCCGCCGGGACGCATCGAGCCGATGCACCTCCAGCTCCCGGATGCCGTGACCGGTCACGACTCCTCCGACGCGTACGGCCAACCGCCGGAGGCGTTCGGTCCCAACGACACCATCCCGCCGACGCCCTACGGAGGAACGCCGCACGCGGGCTGGCAGCAGCCGCCGCAGATGATGGGCCCCACGCCCGGCTTCGGTGTGCCGGCCGTGAATCCGAATCCCAACGACCTGCGCGCGCAGCGCGAGTCGTGGGAGAGACAGCAGATCGTGACCGCGCTCGAGAAGACCAGCGGCAACCAGAAGGAGGCCGCCATCCTCCTCGGCATCTCGCGACGCACGCTGATCAACAAGATCGAGGCCTACGGCATCGCTCGCCCGCGAAAGCGTTGATGCGCGCGCTGCTCGCCGTCGCCTCGTTGGTGCTGCTCGCGGCGGGTTGCAGCGCGGCCCCGCGTCTCGCGCACCCGACGAGCGCCCATGCGCCGAAGACCACCGCCCCGTTGCCAGCCGGTCGCGCGGAGCTCGCGTCCTGGATCGATGCGTATGCAGGGGGCTTCGGTCACGCGTGGGGACCGGCCTTCGCTCCCGCCGGGTACCTGATGGTGACGAAGGACGGCGTCCCGATCGTCGCGCGCTCGTACGGGCACGCGAATCCGAAGAGCGGCGCGACCATCGGGCCGAGCACGCAGCTCCAGCTCGGGTCGGTCACGAAGCAGTTCACGGCGGTCGCCGTTCTCCAGCTCGCAGAGAAGAAGCGTGTAGACCTCACGGATTCGATCCGCGCGCATGTCGCGGGGCTGCCGCGCGAATTCGACGCGGTCACGCTCCATCACCTGCTCACGCACACGTCCGGCATCGCCAACTACACCGCGGACCCCGCGCTGATGGCGCAGCGCGATCCCCATCTCCCGCGCGCGCGCGTCGTGGCCAGCTTCGCCGAGAAGCCGCTCGCGTTCGTGCCGGGCGAGAAGTTCGACTACTCGAACTCGAACTACTTCCTCCTCGGCATGGTCATCGAGGAGGTCAGCGGCAAGACCTTCGAGGAGTACCTGCAGGCGAACGTCCTCGGCCCGGCGAACATGCCGCGCTCGACGACCGCCTTCGACCCGCACACGTTCGACGCCGCGCTGGGCACGACGGTGGACGCGAGCGAGAAGGTCCGTGTCGTCGACGTCTGGGACACCCCGCTACCGTTCGCCGCCGGCGCGCTGCGCTCGACCGCCATCGACATGGTGGCGTGGGATCGCGCGCTCACCTCGGGCAAGCTGCTGAACGCCGACTCCGAGCGCCGTCGCACGACGCCCGAGAAGGACGACTACGCGTGCGGCGTCTCGGTCGCGATGAAGAGCGGCTACCTCGTCGAGTCGCATGGAGGCCGCATCGAGGGCTTCCGGTCGTTCTTCGCGCGCGTGCCCGCCATCGGCGTCGCGGTGGTGTTTCTCTCCAACTCCGATGACTTCGACGCGAGCGCGTTCGGCGCCGCCGTGACGAAGATGGTCGTCGAGGGCAAGCCGCGCCCGCCGAACGTGGAGCGACCGGTGGGCGTGCTCGATGCCGCGCTCGCCGCGCGCCTCGCGGGGACCTACGAGCTCCTGCCGGCGAGCCGCGAGCAGCTCGCGCCGAAGCTGCCGCCGGCCGTCCTCGAGAGCGTCGCGAAGATGACCGTGACCGTCGAGGGAGCCCACATCGTGGTGAAGGCGAGCGGTCAGCCCGCCTTCCTCGCGTTCCCCGGGGCCGGCCAGAGCGGCCAAGGCGAAAAGAGCGCGCCGTCGTTCTTCACGAAGACGTCCGGCATCGAGCTCGTCCCCACGACCGACGGCTTCCGCATCGAGCAAGCGGGGCTCGTGATCGACTACGTCCGCGCTACTCCAGGCACTTGATCAGCGCCTCGGAGGTGGTCGCCTTCATCGCGCAGGCGTGCTCGTCCGGCTGCACCTCGGAGGTGCAGTTCTTGAACGCGTCGTCGTTCTTCGCTTCACCGCGCTCGCGAACGCGCTCGGCGGCGAGCGCATCGGCGCCGGCGTCGGGCATGCGCTCCTTCACGACGAGCTCGGAGAAGCGATCGAGGAGCTCGTCGCACTGCGTCTGCGAGACCTTCCTCTTGCACGACGTGCTGCTGCCGAACGACGCGAGGCTCGCGACGAGCAGAAGACCAGTGACGCGGATGCGTCGACCCCTGGCCACGCGCACCGCAAGAGAGCGCTGAGCGTTCTTCATCGAAGGCACTTGTCGATTTTTTCCGTGCTCTCTGCGTTCTTCACGCAGGAAATCATCGAGTCCGTCACGCGCTTGCCGACGCACTTGTCGATATCGTCTTTCATCGACGCGCGCATCTCGTCGCGCCGCTTGGCCACGGTCCCGGGCTCGACCACGCCGAGCGCCTTCAGCTGCAGCTCGACGTTCTTGTCGACGACCGCCTCGCAGTCCTCGCGCGTCGCCTTGCGCCCACACCCGGTCAGGGCGAGGCCGGAAAAAAGGACGATGGCGGCGGCGGCAACGCGTTGCAGCATCGGACCCCGCAACGCGTAGCACGACCCGACGCAGGCGCGAAGCGCGGCGCTTCGCGGCGAAAGGCGACGACCGCGCGCCGCGAACGCGGCTTTTGGCCGGAAAAATGCGTGAGTGCTACACTTTGTTCGTGACAGCCAAACAGGCTGCGAGTGATCCCGAGGACTATCTCCGCAAGGCGATGGCCGCGCGAAGCGCGCGCTCCCGCGCGATGTACGCGCGACGCGGCCTCGCGGCGCGCTCGACGCTCGATCGCACCACGCACGCGATGCTGCTGCGGCAGCTCTATCTCTCGCTCTACGAGGGTCGCCATTTCGGGAAGGCGCACACCATCGCGCTCCAGGCGCTCGAGCTCGACGTCCTGCCGGACGTCTTGAACCAGGATGCGGCGCGCGCGGCGCTCGCGAACGGCGACCTCGATGCGGCTCTCGCGCATCTCCGCGCGGCGGCGCGCCGGGGGCCCGCATCGCGCCGGCCGTTCCACCTCTGGACGCTCGGAAGCACGCTTTTCCTGGCCCAACGTTACGCCGAGGCCATGGCAGCGCTCCGTCGCGCAGCGCGCTGGGGAACGAGGGATCGTCCGCTCTACCGCGCGCACCTCGTGCTCTCGCGCATGGCCGCGGGCGAGAGAGTGAGCGACCTGCAGGACACCATCAACGCGCTGGCCGAGGCGCCGTGCGGACAGGGTTATGGTCGCTTCGTGCTCGGCCATCTCGCGTATGCAGCGGGCGAGTGGAACGCCGCGCGTCGTTACCTCGATGC
>JAYTZB010000893.1:0-5128 GCA_043742085.1 Polyangiaceae bacterium | reverse complement strand
ACGAGATGCCGGAGGTGCCCCCAGAAGGCGCTGAAGCCGAACCACGCGATGGCGCGGGGATGCTTCGTCCCGCGCGCGACACGAGGTCCGACGTCGTCGGTGGGCCACTTCTCGAGGCGAGATCGAGGTGCCGGCACGCGCCGGAGACTACCTCACTCAGAAGGCGAAATCGGACGCCGACTGCTGGTTGAGGCGGACCGACGCCTTGCCCTCGCGGGACTGCGGCGACACCGTCGCGGGAGCGGCGGCGACGGAGCCGCCGGCGCCTCCGAAGCCCTGCCCGCGACCGGAGATGTCGCCGGGTCGTGCAGCGGCCGGCGGCGCCGGAGCGAAGTTGCGATCGGCGGTGGCGACCGCGCCGAGCTGGTCCTCGAAGTCCTTGTCGAGCGACTTGGCAGACCGCGCGGGCGCCGACTTCGAGGGGCTCGCCTTCGCGAACGCCAGCGACTCGTCCTCGATGCGCTTCAGCTCGACCTGGCGGCGCGCGAGCTTCGCGCGCGCCTCGTCGACGCGGCCCAGCTCGAAGAGCTTGTTCGCGTCGGTGAGCGTGGTGGCGGTCCGGCTGCGCTCGACACGTGCGGCGACGAACGGATCGAGCTCGCGCTGCTCGGTGCCATCGGAGCGGATGGCGAGCGAGAGGTTGCCGCTCGCGGAGCCGTCGCTCTTCTTGAGGAGATCGCGGTAGGCGAGCTTCACGTCGGCCACGGCCTGCGTGCCCTCGCGATCGGCAGGCACCCTGAGCTTGATGAGCACGGTCTTCTCCTGCTTCGCGCTGAAGGCGCCGAACGGGACGATGATCTTCGAGCCCTCGCGACGGAAGCTGCGGTCGAACACCTCCGCGACCTCGACGCCGGGCGCGAGCTCGATGGAGAGCTCGGCCTCCTTGGCGACGGACGCCAGGATGTCGTCGAACTCCTGCGCGAACACCGCGGGGATGCCGCTCGCGTTGGCGACGAAGTAGTGACGACCGTTGCCCTCGGCTGCGAGCGCCGCCATGACCTTCTCGTCGAAGTCGACGTCGACGCCGATGGTGGAGATGGTGACGCCCTTGGCGTTCATGCGGCCGGCCATCGCGCGGAGACCGGGGACGTCCTTGATGCCGGAGTTGGTGGCGCCGTCGGAGAGGAGGATCATGCGGTTCACGCGGTCGCCCGACAGCGAGGTCTGCGCGAGCTGCTGCATGGCCTCCTGGAGGCCGCACGAGATGCACGTGTCGCCGCCGAGACGGATGTTGCGGACCGCCGCTTCCATGGCGGGGCGGCTCGCGGCGCTCACGCGCGTGGGCGAGACCACGATCTGCGCCGCGGAGTCGAATGCCACCACGGTGACGCTGTCGCCGTCGCGAAGGCGCTCGATGGCGCTGACGGCTGCGTTCATGGCGTTGGCGATGCGGTCGCCCTTCATCGAGCCGGAGCGATCGATGACGAGCGCGAGGTTCATCGGTGACGAGGCGGCGCTGCCGTTGGTCTTGTCCTCGCCGGCGGCGATCTGCGCGAGGAGGAAGGTCTCTCCGCGACTGTTCTTCGCGAGCGACGCGTGGCCGAGACGCGCATCGATGGCGAGCGTGTCGCCGGCGATGATCCGCGCCGGATCCTTCGTGTCGGTCTCGCCGCCCACCTTCGTGTCGGTCGCCCACGGCTCCTTGGTCGCGCCGGCATGACCGGCGGGGGTCATCGGAATCGCAAAGGCGCCGGCCGCGGAGGCGAGCACGCCGCAGAGAGCGAACGCGAGGGTGGTCTTGAGCTTCATGAGGTGGCTTTCGGTACGGATGGGTCAGGCAAAGGATCTGCATGGTCCTGCCGCGGCCGCACGATTCCGGCACGGCCCAGCAGATCCCACGATGGAACGCCGCCCACGAGCACGAGCAGCGCGTCGGCAGACAGTGTGCGACGGCCCTTCCCGACCGTGACACCGGCGACTGTCACGGTGGTCCGGCCCACCGCGACCGGCACCGTCTCGAGGAGCAGGCGGAGCCGGCCCTTCGCGACGAGCTCCTTCACCTCGGCGATGTTGCGCGACTTGCCGCGTGTGAACGAGGAACCGCGGTACGTGATGACGACGCTCGCCTCGGGCTGGCGCGCGATGGCGATCGCGGCCTCCATCGCCGCGTCGCCGAGGCCGGCGATGACCACGCGCTTGCCGGCGAAGCTGCGGGCGTCCGCGAGCGCGTAGCTGACGTGGCCGTCGGCCCCGGCTTCGATGGCGAGCTCGAGCTCGCGCGGCGTGCCGCGGCGACCGATGGCGAGGACGACGCGCGCGCCGCGGAAGGTCTCGGTGCTCGCGTCGTCGCGCGTGGTGGTGACGACGAAGCCGCCGTCGCCGCGATCGATGCCGGTGACGCGACGGCCCTCGCGGACGTCGACGGCGCGGGCGCGCACGATGCGCGTCCATTGCGCGACGAGCTCCTCCTTCGTTGCTTCCTTGAGCCACAGCTCACCCTCGACGGGGAGGTCGAGCGGCGGGTCGTAGACGATCTTGTCGCGCGGGAAGCTCTTGACGCTCGCCGCGACGGTGGACTGCTCGAGGACCACGCAGGAGAGGCCGCGCTCCTGCGCGCGGAGCGCGGCGCTGAGCCCCGCGGGCCCGGCGCCGATGACGATGACATCGACCGGCTCGTTGCGCTTCTTCGGGAGCGTCGCGGCGATGCGGTCGACCGCGCGCACGCCCTGGTTGATGGCGTTCTTGATGAGCGGCAGACCGGTCAGATCGCCGGCGAGGAAGAGGCCCGGGACGTCCGTGCTCTCGAGGTGCTCGTCGACGGCGGGGCGATCGAGGACAGGCTCGCCCTCGGTGATGGTGAGGCTGCCGTTAGGGCAGACCTGCTCGCAGAGGACGACCCCGCAGCACTCGTCGGGACGCACCACGACGGCGACGTATTTCTCGATGGCGAGGACGTCGAAGGGGCACGCGTCGACGCACGCGTAGCAGCCGAGGCACGTGCTCGGGTTGATGGTGGGCAGAAGCTTGCGCGCGGCCGGCAGGAGCGGCGCGGCGGCTGGAGCAGTGGCCTTGCTGCGCTTTCGTCGCTCGAGCATCGCGGCGGAGGCGCCGAGCACGACGGCGCCCGCGAACCCGCCGCCGAGGGGCAGCCACGGCGAGCCCTGGGGCCGCGCTCCTCCGACCCACGCGGTGGTGGTCGCCACCTCGCGCGCGCCTTCCCACGCGACGGCCCTGCCCTCGGCGGTCGCGCTGGGTCGATGCTCGTCGAAGCAGAGGCTCGCCGTACCGCGGGCCGCGGTCTGATGCGCTCTGACCTCGGCGGGCACGCACCGCGCGATGGGGTCCTTCGCGGATGTCGGATCATGGCACTTCGCGCACACGCCGAGCGAGACGAGCGGAACGGTGACGCCGGGCTTCACGTTGGCGCCACCGCTTCGAGCGTGCGCGGTCACCTCCGCGCCGGCGCCCCAGCGCACGAAGCTGCCGTCGGTGCCGAAGGTCACGCCCTGCGCGTCCTCGTGCGCGGGGTGACACGTCGCGCACGTGAGCTCCCCTCTCGCCGCGAGCGCGCGATGGGCAGCCCGCTCCGACGTGTGCTTCGACCCGGCGTGACAGCTCTTGCAAGCACCGCTCGTAGCAAACGTCGCAGCACTGACAGGCTTGCTCGTGGCCGTGGCCGTAGTCGTGGCCGTGGCCGTGGCGGTCCCCGGGCTCGTCGCCTCCGAGCTCGCAGCGTCGTGGCACTTCGCACACGCGATCTTCGCCTTCTCGTGCGGCCGCGCGATCGGCCTCTCGCTGCCGGTGGGCATCGTGCCGGCGATCAGCGCGACACCCGCACCGACGGCAGCGCCTACCGCGGCCAGCGCCAGCATACGCGCGCGCGTGACGTCGCTCGTGCGCGTCGCGCGCTGAACCGCCTTGTTTCGCGGGCGATCCTTCATCGGCGGCATCATCGACGCACCGACACCGCGACGACGTGCGCGACGAGCAGCACCACCGCGGTCGCGGTGGCCGCGAGATGCACCGGCAGCCAGCCGCGCAGGGCGAACGTGAGGAGGCGCAGCGCGCCGACCGCGCGATGCTCGACGACCAGGCGCACGAGCTCGTCGAGGCCGTCGAGCCGCTCGCTCCTCCGGCCGTCGAGGAGGCCGTTCAGCGTCGCGCGCACGCGCTTCTCCTCTTCACGCAGCCGCCGACCCGACGCCACGAGGAGGAGGCCGCCGAGCCGAGCCGCGCGATACGGACGAAGGATGCGGCCGTAGAGCGTCTTCACCACCTCGCTTCGACCTGAGAGCTGCGTGAAGATGCGCTCGTCGAGCTCGCGACGGCGCGCGGAGAGCTCCTCGGGCAGCACGCTGCCGCGCTCCAGCCGAGCGAGCCGCGGCGGCAGGAGCACGTGGATCGCGGCGCCGAGGAGCCCGGTAGCCAGAGCGAGCGCCATCGCGATGGCGAGCGCTCCCGCGGCATTACCCGGCGCGGACCCGTGCGTGTGTCCGAGCACGGCGCCGAGCGCGAGCACCCCGAGCGTGATGTGTGCAACATACAGCGATCGACCGAGCCGGCTCGACCCGCGGAGCCTCGCGAGGACGCGCGGCGCGCGCTTCACCCCGGAGTACCCGACGAGCATGACCACGAGCGCGCCCGCGACGACGCCGCTCGCCCACGCCGACCACGCCGCGACCGACAGCCCGCAGCCACCCGCAGCCGCCCCCACCATCCACGGCCACGCCGCGATCTTCCGTGGGAAGAGCCCGAGCGCGCTCGCCGGGCTCGCTCCCGTGCTCGCTCCACCGCTCGCCCCCGCTCCGCCGAGAACCGTCGCGCGCGGCGTGCTCCTCAGCTCGACCAGCGCCTCGTTGGGATCGATCCTCGCGATCGCCTGCGTCGGACACGACGCCACGCACGCCGGCCCCGCCGCGGAGCCGGCGCAGAGATCGCACTTCACGGCGACGTCGGGATACGCGCTCTTCCCGCTCGCCGAGCCCTTCCCGCCCGCCGGCGCCGCGCCGCGCGGCGCGATCTGGATGTTGTCCCACGGGCACGCCTTGGCGCAGCTCCCGCACCCGGTGCAGAGGTCCTCGCGAATGAAGACCTCGCCGCGCGCGTCACGCCCGATCGCGCCGGTGGGGCAGTCGATCATGCAGCTCGGGTTCTTGCAGTGCTGGCAGCTGTTCGGCACGAGCAGCGG
>JAYTZB010000892.1:0-7812 GCA_043742085.1 Polyangiaceae bacterium | reverse complement strand
GAGATCGTGCTCGAGGCCGAGGCTCAGCATCGCCGCCGTGCGATCGGCCTGGTCGCGGAGATTGGGCAGCGTGAGGTAGTGGAAGCCCACGAACATGCTGCCCGCCGAGGCGTGGCGATCGGGCTGGTTGTCGCTGCCCGACGACGCGGGACGGTCCTTGACCGGTGTGCTGCCCGAGCCGCTCGACGCGGGAGCGGCCTGGAGGTCGAACGTCATCGCTCCCCACGCGCCCGACGGGATGAACGCTGCCCAGAAGTAGGGATGCGCCGTCTGCTTGCTGGCGAGCATCGCATTCTGGACCTTGCGGAGCGCGGCGGCGCGGCCCGTGCCGGCCTTCAGCTCCTTGTAGAATGCAATCATCAGGTCGCGCGTGGCGTCGTCGTCCACCTTCCAGAGGCTCATGACCTGCGTCTCGGAGCCGGCGACGACCAGCGCGCGGCGCAGGCCGTAGACGCCGTCGCCCACCTCGGTCTGGCCCACGCCCGTCTCGCATGCGGACAGGACCACGAGGCGCGTGCCGTCGAGGGCCATGCTCGATGCTTCGAGCGCGGTGAGCAGGCCGTCGGCGCTGCCCTTCCTGTTCGCGCCGGCGAGCGCGAGGCCGGATCGCACCAGCGGATTCTCGGTGCGCGGCGGAGGCGCGCTGTCCCCCGGATCGTACTCGAGCGAGCGCGTGTTTCCGCCGGCGGGATCCTTCTCCTTGGCGAGGAAGAAGCCGTGCGTTGCGACGTGGAGCACCACGGGGCTGCTGACACCGGCGAGCTGCGCCTTGGTGGCTTCGTTCTGGGTGAAGCTCGATGCCGCGAGGATCTCGCCGATCGCCTTCGTCTCGACCGCGGTGCCGGGCAGGGGCGGGAAGCGGGCGTTGTCGAGGGCGCCGCGGGTGCCCTTCGTCGATGGGCCGGTGCCGCTGCCCTCCCCGTCGAACGCGGGGTTGCCGACCACCACCGGCTTGCTGTTCGACGAGCGCTGCGCGCCGGAAGCGGCGATGCGGAGGAGATCGCGACCGCTCGTCACGTAGGTGATCTCGAAGTCCTGCACGAGGAAGCGCCCGCGGTCGTCGACGAGCGCGGCGAAGGGCACGAGATTGAGGTCCTCGTCGGGCGAGACGACGAGCCGCTTGTCGCTGGATTTCAGGTGTTTCTGGAGCGGTGCGACGACGAGCTCGTGCACGCGCTTCGCGTTCGGGAGCACGTCGCCCTTCGCGGAGAGCGACTTGCGGAGGTCGTCGATGGCGCTCTTCACGACCAGCGCGTCGCCGAGGTCGACCGCGATCGGCTCGCCGGTCTTGTGGAGCACGAACGCCACGAAGCTGAGGCCCTTGGGGGCGAAGCGCGCGCTCGTCGTGTCGCGGGGTGTGTAATACACGTACTCGACGAGCGCGGTGTCGTCGGGGATGGTGGCCTGCACCGCCTCGATGGTCACGGGCCGCGACTGCGCGCGGTACACCGGGCTCGCGGCGGCGAGCTTGTTCGAGAGGTCGTCGTCCTCGGCCTCGAGCTTCTTCAGCAGTGCCGCCGGGTCGAGGCCCAGGCCACCCGCTGCCGGGCCGCCGGCCGCCGCAGCCGACGCGCCGCGCAGCCCCATGGCCGCGATCTGCCGGCGGACCTCGACCTGACGCGACGCGAGCGCCTTGTCGTCGGCCTTCTCGAAGAGCCGAACGATGCGCGCGGAGTCGGCGGCGGCGTCGAGGGATCGGCCCTTTCGCCGCAGGATGGTCTCGAAGGCGAGCCGCACCTGCGCGTTGCCGCCGCCGTTGCCGGCGCCGCCCATGGACAGGAGGTCGTACGACTGGGTGGCGATCATCGCGAGCTGCGCGCGCTTCTGCGTCTCGCCGCTGACGTTGAGGAGCCGTGCGAGGTATTGCTCTTCGGCATCGGCCGCGCGCTTGGCCAGGCTCGTCGCCTCGTCCTTCTTCCCCTCGGTCCAGCGCACCAGCGCCAGCTCGTGGGCCGCGAAGGCGAAGAAGTTCCCGGTGTGGCCGTACGACCTCTCGGCGCGTGCGAAGCGAGCTCCGGCAAGCTCGCCCGCCGTCTTCGTGTCGCCCTTGGCAATGGCGGAGCGGATGCAGTCTTCCTCGGCTGCCTCTTGCACGTCGGCTCGCGGAAACTGCCTGGAGAGCGTGCACACGTAGTCCGCCGCCTTGTCGGCCTCGGCGAAGGCCAAATCGTCGTCGTGGAGCTCGACGAGCGCATGCGCGGCGCGCACGAAGCGCAGCCCGTCGATGGGGGTGATGCTCTTGATCACCTCCATCGCCTCGAGGATGGTGTTCTGTCCGCCCTCGTTGTCCCCGTTGCTGCGCTGGATGTTCCGCAGCGCCATGAGGCGGTCGACGAGGGCGCCCGTGCCGGCCTGCCGCTTGCGGGCGATCTCGACGACGTGCTTCTGCGCTGCGAGCGCCTTCGGCTCGTCGGCCCGCATCAGGTAATGCGTGGCGAGGCTCTCGTACTGATCGGCGACGTCGGTGCTGTCGGGGCCTTGCTTCTTCTCCAGCTTGGCGATGATGTCCTTGCGAAGCGCTTCGCCCTTCGCGAACTGGAGCGAGTAGTCGTAGAGGCTCGCCAGCACGCCTGCCACGAGCAGATAGGTGGTCTCGCTCTCGCCGCTCTTCGCGACGTCGGGTAGCGCCTGCTCCAGGAGATCGGCGGCCTTGGCATAGTCGTTGGCCTTCAGCGCGACGAGCCCGGCTTGCATCTTCTGGATCGCCGACGCGTTGCTGGCGTTGCCGCTGCCGCTGCCGCTGCCGCTGCCGGAGCTTGCAGCCGGCGGCTTGTAGGTCTGACGGGCGCGCTCGGCGCGCTTCTGCACCGCCTCGGCCTTGTCGGGATGCTTCAGCTCCGTGTAGACCTGCACGAGCAGCTCGCGTGTGCCCTTCACGAACGGATAATCGGGGCCGACGTTGCCTTCGAGCTGCCCGATGCCCTCGTCCATCGCCTTCGCGCCTTCTTCGCGCTGCCCGGCCTTGAGCAGCTTGAGCCCCTCCGACACCTTCAGCGTCGAGGCCTTCGCAGCGGCGACGTCGTTCGGTCGGACCTTGTCGTCGGCGCGCGCCGGCGTGGCCGCCATTCCGTCGAGCACGAGGCACGCGAAGAACGTGACGAGCGCGACGAGGAGCCGCCGCATCGCGTGCGACCCGATCATTGCGTGTGCTCGAACGCGAAGACCTGCACGATGACCGAATCGGCGGCCTCGGTGCGCGCGCGGAACGACGCGGGCTGCGCAGCCGCGCCACCGCTCGGACCCTCGTCGTATTCGAGGCCGCGCGAGCGCGTGCACTTCGGCGCCGAGCCCTCGTCGAGCTCGAGGGCGCGCGTGCAGCCGGGCTGCGACGCGCCCTCGTGGGTATCGGTCACCGAGGCCAGCGCGCCGGTGGGAGCGGCGCCGCCCGCCGCCTTGTCGATGGCGCCGTCGAGCGACACGAGCGGATCGAGCGAGGCCACGACGAAGACGCGCTCGGTGCCGATGTCCTTGTCGTTCAGCTTGAAGCTCGCGCCCGCCGCCGGAGGCAAGCGCAGCGCAGCGCCGGCGGGCAGCGGGTTCTTCGTCCCGATGCGCGTGTCGGGGAAGAGCACGTTGACCTTCCCGTTGGGCGTCTTCTGGAAGAGATAGACGTAGGCGCTCTTCGACGCTCGCACTACGAACGCCACCTTGGTTCCGGTGGGCAGGCGCTCGCCGGCGGAGGCAGGACGCGGGCTGCCGTCACCCGGCTTCTGCGCGTCGACCGAGAAATCGAGCGCGAGCTCGCGCCGCGACTCGTCGGGGACGAGCTCGCGATACGCCTTCCCGAGCGCCTTCGCGCGGGCGTCGCCGTCCTTCGCGCCCTTCACCTCGTCGAGGAGCTCGGGGACCTTGCTCATGCGGCGACGAAGGTTCTCGCTCCGCGTGGCATACGCTTCCTTGTCGACGACGCACTTGTTGTACTCGTCGCAGAGGCGTCGCGACTGCGCGGCGTACTGCTCGGTCTCCTTGTCGATGGCCCGGAGCGCGGCCTCGTCGGTCTTCGCGTTGGCGCCGCCGATACCGGCGATCGAGAAGCCGCCCTCGATCTTGCGGCCCTCGTACTTGAACTCGCTCTCGCAGTTGAGCTGCGGGCGATCCTCGCCACCGCATCGCATGCCGCTCGGCTTCGGGTCGGGTCCACCCCCGCAGGCAACGACGGCGACGACGGCGACCATGGAGAGAGAGAGGAGACCGAGCGCGTTCGCAGCTTTGGGCATGAACGCATCACCGTAGTCGTCGGCGACCTGCCGGCAGCACCGCATGATCATGCGGCGGCGGGCGTTTCGAGGCTATTTCAGCCTGCAGAAGCAGCGGAGAACTGCGCGCACGCACGGATCTGCGCGAGCGCAGCTGCCCGCGCGTCCGCGTCGTCGCCGACGTCCGCCGGCAGCGCAGCGGTCGAGCGCTCCAGGCGTGCGAGCCACCGCGCGTCGAGCGGTCGCTCGAGGTCGGCGACGTCGACCGCCGCGAGCGTCGTCTCGGCGCGGTCGCCGGTGCCTCCGCCGACGCCGACCGCGAAGCCGGCGAGGAGGAGGCCGGCCCGGAACGACGTCGCCGTGCTGTAGGTGTGGAGCGTCGCGCCCGAGCGACACACGCGGCGCAGCTCGCGGAACGTCGCGAGCGACCACAGATGCGGGTGGGTCTTCGAGGAATAGAAGTCCCAGAACACGATGTCGGCCGATGCCGACGGCTCACGCGCGAGCTGCACGGGAAAGTCCCCGAGCGAGAGCCGCCACGTCGTTCGCGACGTCTCGTGACGGCCGTTCCGGAGCAGCGCGGTCGCCGCGGCGTTGGCATCGCCGCCGGTGGTGGTGAGCGCGAAGCTCTCGGCATGCTCGGGTCGCAGCGCGAGCTCGAGGGCGGAGAGGTCGTCGTCGAAGCTCACGATCTGGAGGCGTCGCGCGCGTGCGCTCCGTGCGCCGCCGTGAGCCTCCGTCTCTGCCTCTTCTCCACGCAGCGCCTCCGAGACGCGCCACGCAGCGATGGCGTTCGACGCTGCGCCGAGCCCGACGTCGAGCAGCACGAGGTCATCGCTCGCAACGCCATGGCGCGTGTCACGGAGGCGCGCATCGAGCCGCGAGGGCACGACGTAGAGCGCTTGCGGCTCCACGCCTGGTCCGGTGCCGGGATGCATGACCTCGCCGCTCGCGCGATCGCGCATCGCGGGCGCGCCGCTGCGCGTGAGGATCACCTCGCATTTCATGAGGCGTTGACGCGCTTGGCGGTCGCGGGCTTGGTCGCGGTCCCGCCTGCGGTGAAGCTGGTCGCGCTGTGCTCGTGACGATCGATGGCGTCGAGCTTCGTCTTCGCGAACGCAGCGAAGTCCCCGCGCGCGATGGCGTCCCGCGAATCGGCCATGAGCGAGTGGTAATAGTGGAGGTTGTGCATCGACACGAGGCGCGGCCCGAGCGGCTCGCGACACTTGAAGAGATGATGGAGGTACGCGCGACTGAACGTCTTGCAGGTCGAGCAGGGGCACTCGACGTCGAGCGCTTCCTCGGAGAGCTGGTTCGGTAGACGCGTGAGCCGTACGCGGCCCGTCGACGTGAACGCCGTTCCCTGAAACGCGAGCTGCGTGGGGATGATGCAGTCGAACATGTCGACGCCGGCCAGCATCGCGTGCAGCAGATCGGGCGGCGTGCCCACGCCCATCAGGTAACGCGGGCGATCCTTGGGCAAGAGCTCCGCGGAGAATGCCGTCACGTCTTCCCGCTCGGAGCGCGTGTCGCCGACCGCAAGCCCGCCGATCGCGAAGCCGTCGAAGGCGTGCTCGGTGAGGAACCCGGCCGACTCCTTGCGGAGCTCCGGCACGACGCCGCCCTGAACGATGGCGAAGAGCGCCTGCTGCTCGTTGGTGCGCGCGGCCAGGCTGCGGAGCGCCCAGCGATGCGTTCGCTCCATCGCGGCGCGGGTTCGTGCCTCGTCCGACTGCGAGTCGATGCACTCGTCGAGCACCATCATGATGTCGGAGCCGATGGCGGTCTGCACCTCGATGGATCGCTCCGGCGACAGCATGTGCATCTGCTGATCGGTGTAGCCCTTGAAGCGAGCGCCCCGCTCGGTGATGGTGCGGTCACCGGGCAGCGAGAAGATCTGGTACCCGCCCGAGTCGGTGAGCACCGGCCCCGGCCACCCCATGAACTTGTGGATGCCACCGAGCCGCCGGAAGGCCTCCGGGCCGGGCCGCAGCATGAGGTGATAGGTGTTGCCGAGCACCACCTGCGTGCCGACCTCGGCAAGGTCGACGGGTGCGCAGTTGGTGACCGACGCGCGCGTCCCCACCGCCATGAAGACCGGCGTCTCGATGCGGCCGTGCGCGGTCAGCATGGACCCGCGGCGCGCGCGCGACCCTGGGTCCGTGGCGGTGACATCGAACGGGAGCATCGCGGGTCGCTCTTCGATAGCACGGGCGCTCGCGATCGATCACAGTGTGATGATGAAGCCGTCGCCAACCCTCAGCTCGGCCTTGGTGCTGCTTCTCGTGGGCGCGGGCGCGGGCGCGGGCGTGACGACGGTCGGGTGCGCGCCTGCTCCTTCGCCGGTTCGCGCGATCCCGCCGGTGCGGATCGCGCCCGCCTCGCCGGGCTCACCATCCGCGCCCGCAGGCAGCGGCGCTGGCTGGTCCTACGAGGTGGTGGCCTCTCCGCGTGGCGAGGCGCTCGCCGTCGACGCCGTCTTCCCGGCCGGCACCGGCGGTCAATTCACAGTCGAGGACGGCGCGGAGCCCTTCGTGAAGGATGTCGTGCTCCACGACGGCGAGCGCACGACGTCGATCGCGATGGGCGGCGGTGAGCGATGGGCGATCCCGAAGTGCGTGACGGGCTGCCGGATCTCGTATCGCTTCGCGCTCGCCGACGCCGCGCGCGCGAGCCGCGAGCGCTCGGTCGCGCAGATGCACGGCGAGGCCGTCGAAGCGCCGCCGTCGAGCTGGCTCCTGCGGCCGCTCGATGCCGCGAACGGGATCCCGTTTCGCTTCCACGTGACGAGCGCGCCCGGCGATGCATTCGCGACCGGAGTCTTCCCCGTGCCGGGCCTCGAGGACACGTACGAAGGGCACACCGTCGAGGGGTTCGACCTCCCCTACGCCGCGTTCGGTCGGCTCCGCCGCCTCCAGCTCGCGAACGGTCACGTCGAGGCCGCGATGTTCCCCGGCACGTTCACCGACGAGCCCGCGGTCATCGCGTGGATCGAGCGCAGCGCGAAGGCCGTCGAGGCCTTCTACGGAGGCTTTCCCATTCGCCGCGTGCTCGTCCTCGTGCAGCCACAGAGCGGCCGGCGCGTCGGCTTCGGGACCACGATGGGCTCGTCGGGTGCGGCGATCGAGGTGCCCGTCGGCGAAGGCGTGACGCCGGCGCAGCTCCACGACGACTGGATGCTCGTCCACGAGATGGTCCACACGGCGCTCCCGGATCTCACGCGCAAGCATCACTGGCTCGAGGAGGGGCTCGCGACGTACCTCGAGCCGCTCGCGCGCGTGCAGGCCGGGATCACCGCGCCGGAGCAGGTCTGGAAGGAATGGATTCTTGGCATGCCGCAGGGTGAGCCGGCCGCAGGCGACGAGGGGCTCGACCGCACGCACACCTGGGGACGCACGTACTGGGGCGGCGCGCTGTTCTGTCTCGAGGTCGACGTCGCCATCCGCGAGCGCACCGGCGGGCGCAAATCGCTGGTCGACGTGGTGCGCGCGATCGTCGCGCAGGGCGGCAACATCTCGGTGAGCTGGCCCATCGAGCGCGTCATCGACGTGGGCGACGCGGTCACGGGGGTCCCGGTCCTTCGCGAGACCTACGCGCGCATGGCCGCGAAGCCCGG
>JAYTZB010000891.1:0-1959 GCA_043742085.1 Polyangiaceae bacterium | reverse complement strand
CTCGACGCTGCGACCGCGGAAGCGGCGGTCATCGAGGTCGAGGAAGCGTCCGCTCCCCCCCCGGCGGGGTACGACGGCGGCGTGGGGTTGGGCTTGGTCGACGTCGCGGACACGCCGTGCGCGCCGCGTGGCGGATCGCTCGCCGTCGTTCTCCCCGGCGCTGATGCGTCGCCGCGCCCGGCATTTCGCTCGCTCCAGCGCGCCGGCGACCGTCGCATCGCGGATGCCCTCGACGGCACGGGCTTCGTGGTGCTCGGCGCCGACGGCAGCGGCGGCCATCGAGTGACGACCGCGCCGCTGGCCGGCGCCGCTTCCACCGTTCTCGGTCCGCAGATCGTCGTCGGTGGCCGTTCCGGCCAGAACTTCGACCGCGCGGTCGTCCAGACGTACGACGCCAGCGGCACGGCGTCGGGCTCGCCCGTCGTCCTCGCGAACGAGTATCCGTCGAGCGTCGGGATCCTCGCTGCCGGCGCCGATGACAAGGCAGCGCTCGTCGTATGGACGACTCCTGCAGGCGTGCGGGCGCGCGGATTTGCCGGGACCGCCGCCGCGGGCGACGGCGCGTACACGCTGGCCGTCACCTCGAAGCTGCATGACCCGACGAGCCTCGCGGTGTCGTCGGTGCAGAGCGGTCTCTTCGCGGTCGTCTTCTCGGGCAACGACGGCGGGTCGCTCCATCAGACGGCGTTCGGTCGTGGCTCGGCGACCGAGCGCATCGGCGATCCGTCGAACCTCTTCACGGGTGAGGTCGCGCGAACGGTGGTGGGTCTGGCGCGCACGCCGTCGGGCTTTGCGCTCCTCGTGACCGTTGACGACGCCGCGAACCCGTATGCGATGCTGGTGCTCACCGACGCCGGCGGCCGGCGGAAGAGCGCAGGGCTGAAGCTTCTCGGCACCGCGGCGGCGAGCGGGCTCGCGGTGATCGACTCCGAGATCGCGGTCCTCGCTCTGCGACGCGAAGGGACGGCGTTCGAGTCGAAGACGGCCATGGAGCTCCGGGCCTTCGATCTCGCGGGGGCGCCGATCGCCCCCTGGGTCTGCCTCGAGCCACCGGGCTCCGGGCGTCTCGCAGGCGGCGGGATCGTCGCAGAAAGCAACGGCTACGCGGCGCTCTTCCAGGCGTCCGACGGCAGTACCTCTCTCGCGCGCTTCGATCATGTCGGCACGGGAGCGCCGTGATGCGTTCGTGCGGCCCGAGCGATACAGTTGAATGACTTCCAGGAGCTACGCATCATGAGCATCCGTTCTTCGCGTCTCGTCACGGCGTCGGCTTCGGCGTTGGCCTTCGTGCTCGCGTGCTCTGGCATCTACGCGTGCAGCAGCGACAAGCCAGCGGCCGCGGGCAGCAGCGGCTCGTCGGGCGGCGGCGGCGGCGTCGACGCGTCGAAAGACAACGAGGTGGCGGCGACCGACGGCGGCGACGGCGCCTCCACCAGCGACGCATCGTCGGCGCTCCCGCTCGGCACCATCCCCACCATCGACGAGCCCGACGTGCCGTGCCTGACGACGAACGGCGTCAAGACCGTGCTCTTCGCAGGAGGTGGCGGCACGAGCGGGCCGCCCGTGAGCGCCGTCCAGGCGCTCGGCGCCCGTCGGTTCGCGACGGGTCTCGGAACGAACGGGTTCATCACCTACGACGCGCTCGGCACCACCCCGAAGCTGTTCACGGTGATGCTCGGCGCGACGCAAACGGCGTTCTCGTCGGAGGGCACGACCATCGGAGCCATGGCGGCTTCGCCCGGGAAGGTCGAGTACCAGCGGTATGACGACCAAGGAGTCGCGTCGGGCGCCGTCGTGTCGGTCGCGTCGGGCATCGCCGCGGGTCCAGGCCGCGTCTGGATCGCGTCGGGCGGCGGCGGGTCGCTCGCCGTCTGGCCTTCGGGCGGTACCCTCTTTGCGGCCGGCATCACCGCAGGCGGCGCGCTCGCCGGACCGCCGTTCACGCTGGCCACCAGCGCG
>JAYTZB010000890.1:0-3060 GCA_043742085.1 Polyangiaceae bacterium | reverse complement strand
TACGGCTGGTTCGCGCTCGGTGCGCTGTGCGGCCTCCCCTACCCGGCCTTCCTCCTCGGGATCTCGCAGCCGCTGTTCGGCGTCTACGAGGGGCCGTTCATGATGGGTTTCCTCGTGCTGGGGTCGCTCGCGGCGATGGCCTTCTCGCGCGCGTACGTGAACGCACCGCCGCCGAGCCGCGCCTGGATCTTCGTTTTCCTGGCGGCGGTCGTCGTGGCGGTGGTGGCACGGAGCCCGTTCGTCTCGATCCTGATCATGGGGCCGGTGGTGGTGGTGATCACGCTGGCCGGCGCGCTCGCGCAGATCCTGTTCCTCGTGCGGCTGAGGCGCGAGCGCGCGGTGCAGCGGCCGCCCGCCATGATCTACTTCATCGCGTTTGCATGGCCGGCGACGGTGCTGCTCGGGTTGCCGGACATCCTCGCGTGGCTGGGGCAGGGCGAGCCGAGCTACGGCGTTCGCACGGCGTGCCTGGGGATCATGGGAATATCGCTCTATCAAGCGGTGGCGCTGTCGCGCGAGCATCTCGTCTCGCTGAAGCGCGCCGACGAGCTGAACGTGGAGCTCGGCGAGCGCGTGCGGCTCCTCCAGGCGAAGCATCGCGAGGTGGAGCTGCTCAACGACGAGCTGCGGCGACAGATTGCGGCGCGCTCACGCGACCTCGCCGAGAAGCTGTCGCGCATGGAAGACGAGGAGATCTCACCGCCGCCGGTCCTCGAGAAGGGCGTCGTCATCGAGAATCGCTACCGCGTCATCAAGGAGCTGGGCTGCGGCGGCATGGGCACCGTCTACGAGGTCGAGCGCGTCACCGACGGCAAGCACTTCGCGCTGAAGGCGCTCGCGGGCGGCGGTGACGCACAGGCGCGCGCGCGGTTCGCGCGGGAAGCGCAGATCGTCGCGAACGTGAATCACCCCAACGTGGTGTCGATCGTCGACGTCGACGTCGCCAAGAGCGGCTTCATCTTCCTGGTGATGGAGCTCGTCGAGTCCGGCACCACCTTGAGCGACGTGCGACGCCGGAATCGCGACGTGCCGTGGACGCTCGGCGTGCTCGCGCAGGTGGCCGAGGGCATCGATGCCATCCACGGCGCCGGGATCATCCATCGCGATCTCAAGCCCGGGAACATCCTGCTCTCGCGTGGCGCGGACGGACGGAAGCCGCTCGTGAAGATCACCGACTTCGGGATCTCCAGCCTGGTGCCGGACGGGACGCGCATCTCGGCGATGGAGCGCGCGGCGATGGTGGCCTCGTCGTCGCTACCGGACGCGGCCGAGATGCTCGATCCGTTCGCGGCGGCGCGGGGCGAAGGCACGCCGGCGGTGCGGATCTCGGAGCTCGAGGCGACGCGCAAGAAGAGCGTGAAGCTGCCCTCGCCGGTGGACCGCGACTCCGGCCTCGTCACGAGCGCGCGGCCCGACATCCTGCTCGATCTCGAGTACCAGCCGGCGCTGCCCGTCGATACGTCAAGCCTCGCGACGGAGCAGCTGCCGACGAGACCCGTTGCGCCGGAGACGCCTGCGGCACCGGCGACGCCGCCCGTCGGAGCACGAATGCCGAGCGGTCCGGCGACCCCGTTGACGGAGACGGGCCTCATCTTCGGGACGCCGCAGTACATGGCGCAGGAGCTGACCACGGGCACCAAGAACGCGACGCGCGCGTCCGATGTGTTCAGCCTCGGCATCATCGCGTTCGAGGTGCTGACCGGAAAGCGTCCGTTCCCCGAGGCGCCGGTGAGCGCGAAGCTGAGCGGCCGCGCGCTGCCCAGGGCCATGCCGTTCCGCGCGGCGATCCCCACGCTGCCGCTCGAGATCGCGGAGCTCCTCGATCGCGCGATGCAGCACGACCCACGCACGCGCCCCAGCGCCAACGAGATGGCGATCGGGCTCCGCGAAGCCGCGGATCGATTCGCTCGCTGAGCTCACCAACGCGACCAGCGCGGGGAGAAGCTCAGGGCGCGACGATCGCCTTTAGCTCGCGGAGTCGCGCTGCCGGGTGGCCTTGACCGCGGCCAGGATGCCGCCGCCGAGGATGATGAGCGCCCCGACCACGATCCACGGGACCGGCGCATGGGCCAGCACCGCGCCGTAGATCAGGCCGGCCAGCACGACGACGATTCCCCCGAGATAGATACCGAACGACATGAGTGATGAAGCTCGTGCACGAACGATTCCACCGCCTGGTTCCAGCTACAGCCGCCGATTCGTGCAGGTAACGGCCACCCGCCGCGACGATCGCCCCACCGCGAAACGAGGCACGACGGCGGGGCACGCAAGAGCGCCGCAGTCGGCCGCGACCTCGCCTCCTCTCGTACCGACCAATACCGACGAGGGGGCCCGCTACGCGTCCTTCACGGCCAGCTTTCGCTCTCCGCTCTCGAAGAAGACGGTGACGCGGTCCTCCTCGACCGCGATGACCACGCCGACGCCGAACTTGGGATGCTCGACGGCCTCGGAGACCTCGTAGCGCGCGGTCGGCGAGTAAGGCCTGGTGGTCTTCGCGGCCGCGACCATCTCGCGCCACGAGTCGGGCTGCTTCGCGGTGCGGTGGCGGATCGGTTTGTTGCCGATGGTCTGATCGTGGAGCGAGCGCAGGAGCTTCGCGCGGAAGGCGGCGAGGCGCGCCACGGGCCCTCCCTCTTCCCACACGTCACCGGCAGAGGCGCCGACGCGCGCGCGGAGGCCTGCGACGCGCTTGGCGGTCGCCGCCGAGAGCGGCTTCTTGCGGCGCATGCCGGTCTTCGTATCGTCCTCGACGTCGAGGCGGGCGAAGGCGAGCAGATCGCGCACCTCGGCGTCGAGCTTGCCCTTCGCAGCGTCGAGGATCCGTTCGAGCTTGCTGCAGACCTGCTCCGGCGAGCCCATGTCGGCCTGATGGATCTCCTCGCTGAGCAGCGCCGCGAGGAGACGTACGTCCTCCGGGTAGCGCTCGAAGAGGATCCGCCATCCGTCCTGCACGGGGAGGTCGCCGACCTCGCCGCCCATCCAGATGACATGGAGGATCGCGCGGTCCTCGGCGTCCTCGGAGAGCTCGAAGCTGTCGTCTGGTTCCATGTCCTCGAAGAG
>JAYTZB010000889.1:0-6902 GCA_043742085.1 Polyangiaceae bacterium | reverse complement strand
GCATTGTCGATGTTGAGCACGCACGACGCTTCGCACGGGGCCGGGCAGATGCGGCCCGTCACCTCGGGGAAGTTGTTCGTCGAGTGGAGGACGCGAACGGCGTCGGCCATGCGCCCGCGATGCACGAGGTCGTTGAACTCCGGGATGACGTTGCCGAGCGGACAGCCCTGGTGACAGAACGGGATGCCGCAATCCATGCAGCGCGAGGCCTGTGCGCGGAGATCGCTCTCCGCAGGCTCCACGGTGAACTCGCGGTAGTTCTCGAGGCGCTCCGCGGCGGGGCGCTCCTTGGTCTTGGCGCGTGCGATCTTCAGGAACCCGCGGGGATCGGCCATGGTCAGCCTCCCTTCACGAGCTTGAGTCGGCGCTGCGAGTCGGACGCGGCGGGTGCTGCAGGGGCGGTGCGCTGCTGCTCGAGGACGCGCTTGTAATCGGTGGGAATGACCTTCTTGAACCGCGCCCGGACCGCGCTCCAGCGCGCGAGGACGTCGGTGCCCCGGACGCTGGCGGTGCGCGCGACGTGCTCCTCGACCAGCGCCTGGACGCGCGCCTCGTCGTCCGCATCGAGCGCTTCGACGCCCACCATGCCCATGTTGCACCGCGACATGAACGCGCCGTCCTCGTCGTAGACGAACGCGAGGCCGCCGCTCATGCCGGCGCCGAAGTTACGGCCCGTGGGGCCAAGCACCACCACCACGCCGCCCGTCATGTACTCGCACGCGTGATCGCCGGTACCCTCGACGACCGCCATCGCGCCGCTGTTGCGAACGGCGAAGCGCTCGCCGGCGCGCCCCGCGAAGAACGCGCGGCCGCTGGTGGCTCCGTACATGACGGTGTTGCCGACGATGACGCTGTCGGCCGCGACGAACGTGACGCCGGCGGGCGGCTTGACCGAGATGATCCCGCCGGAGAGGCCTTTTCCTACGTAGTCGTTGGCGTCGCCTTCGAGCGCGATGGTCATGCCGCGCGTCGCGAAGGCGCCGAACGACTGACCCGCGGTGCCGGTGACCTCGATGGCGATGGCGCCCTCCGGAAGCCCAGCGGCGCCGAAGCGACGCGCCACCTCGCCCGCAAGCATCGCGCCGAAGGTGCGGTGCGCGTTCGTGATGCCGAAGCTGATGGTGACGCGCTCCCGGCGCTCGAGCGCGGGCCGTGCGCATTCGATGAGCGTGCGGTCGGCCACGTGCGCCACGCCGTGATCCTGATCGATGGTGCGGTGCAGCACGGCGCCGGGCTTCGGCACCTTCAGCATGCGACCGAAGTCGAGCGTGCGCGCCTTGCGATGCGTGACGTCCTCGCGCGGCACCACGCAGTCGATGCGCCCGACCATCTCCTCGACGGTGCGGAAGCCGAGCGACGCCATGATTCCGCGCAGCTCCTCGGCGACGAAGAACATGTAGTTCACGACGTGCTCGGGCGTGCCGGTGAAGCGCTCGCGGAGCACCGGGTCCTGGGTGGCGATGCCGACCGGACACGTGTTGAGGTGGCACTTCCGCATCATGATGCAGCCGCTCGCGACGAGCGGCGCGGTGGCGAAGCCGAACTCCTCGGCGCCGAAGAGCGCAGCGAACGCCACGTCGCGACCGGTCTTGAGCTGACCGTCGACCTGGAGCGTGACGCGCGAGCGAAGGTCGTTGAGGAGCAGGACCTGCTGGGCCTCGGCGAGACCGAGCTCCCACGAGGTGCCCGCATGCTGGATGGACGACACCGGGCTCGCGCCGGTGCCGCCGTCGTGACCGGCAATGAGGATCACGTCGGCGTGGGCCTTCGCGACGCCCGCGGCGACGGTGCCGACGCCCGACTCGCTCACCAGCTTCACGCTGATCCGCGCCCGGGGATTGACGTTCTTCAGATCGAAGATGAGCTGCGCGAGATCCTCGATCGAATAGATGTCGTGGTGCGGCGGCGGCGAGATCAGCGTCACGCCCTGCGTCGAGTGACGAACGCGCGCGATGACGGAGTCGACCTTGTGGCCGGGAAGCTGCCCGCCTTCGCCGGGCTTCGCGCCCTGGGCCATCTTGATCTGGAGCTCGTCTGCGTTGACGAGATAATGCGCGGTGACGCCGAAGCGTCCGCTCGCGACCTGCTTGATGGCGGAGCGCCGTACGTCCCCGCGCGCGTCCGCGAGGTAGCGAGCCTCGTCCTCGCCGCCTTCGCCGGTGTTGCTGCGTCCGCCGATGCGGTTCATCGCGACCGCGAGGTTCTCGTGCGCCTCCTTCGAGATGCTACCGAAGCTCATCGCGCCGGTGGCGAAGCGACGAACGATGGATCGCGCCTCCTCGACCTCTTCGAGCGGCACCGGCGCGCCGACCGGCCGGAGGTCGAGCAGACCGCGCAGCGTCACCGGACGATCGCTACCGCCGGGGCCACTTCCCACCTGGCCGTTGATGATGCTCGCGTACTCGGCGTAGGACTTCGCGTCCTCGAGGCGCACCGCCTTCTGCAGCGCAGCAACACTCGCGGGATTCCAGAGGTGGCGCTCCCCGGTCGCGCGCCACGCGTAGACACCCCCGACGTCGAGATCCGCGTCGAGGTCGGCGCTCGGGCCGTAAGCGCTTGCGTGGCGCATGCGCGCTTCGATGGCGATCTCGGCGATGCCGATGCCGCCGAGCGGCGACGCGGTGCCCGTGAAGTACGCGTCGATGACCGCCTTCGAGATCCCCAGCGCCTCGAAGATCTGCGCGCCGTGATAGCTGGCGATGGTGCTGATGCCCATCTTGCTCATGACCTTGAGCAGGCCTTTTTTCAGGGCATAGACGTAGTTCTTGGTGGCGGTGGCGAGGTCGATGCTCGTCTCCTGCGCGAGCTCGGTGATCGACTCGAACGCGAGGTAGGGATTCACCGCGCCGGCCCCGAAGCCGATGAGGAGCGCGAGATCGGCGACCTCGCGCGCGTCTCCGCTCTCGGCGACGATGCCCACGCTCACGCGCTTGCCCTCGCGGATGAGCCCATGGTGCACGGCGCTGACCGCCAGCAGGCTCGGGATCGGCACGTGATGTGCGCTCACTCCGCGATCGGTGACGACGATGATGCTGTGGCCCTCGTCGACGGCGCGTGATGCGCGCTGCTGGAGGTCCTCGAGCGCCGTCTTCAGCGCCTCCGCGGGATCACCGGCCGGCGCGAAGTGCGCGGGCAGCGTGACGGTGCGAAAATCACGTGCCGCGTTGTCGCCGCTCTGTCCCAGGCGGAGCAGCTTCGCGAGATCCCCGTTGGTCAGGATGGGATGCGGCAGCTCGAGGAGGCGACACTGCGGCGGCGTCTCCTCGAGGAGGTTGCCTTCACCACCGACACAGCTCACGAGGCTCATGACGAGGTCCTCGCGGATGGGATCGATCGGCGGGTTGGTGACCTGCGCGAACTGCTGCTTGAAGTAACGGAAGAGGGTCACGGGCCGATCGCTCAGCACCGCCAGCGGGATGTCGGTGCCCATGCTGCCGATGGGCTCCTCACCGGTCTGTGCCATGGGCGTGAGCAGGACGCGCATGTCCTCGCGCGTGTAGCCGAACGCACGCCACAGCCGCGCGCGCTCGTCGCGATCGATCGAGAAGAGCGCCGGCACGTCGGGCAGCTGGGCGAGCTCGATCTTGTTCTTCGAGACCCACTCGCCGTACGGCTGCCGCGTCGCGACCTCTTTCTTGATCTCCTCGTCGGAGACGATGCGCCGCTGCTTCACGTCGACGAGGAACATCTTGCCGGGCGCGAGGCGGCCCTTCTCGAGGATGTCCTCGGGCGGGAACGTGAGCACGCCGAGCTCGCTCGACATGACGACGAGCCCGCTCTTCGTCACCACGTATTTTGCGGGGCGGAGCCCGTTTCGATCGAGCGTCGCGCCGATGACGTCGCCGTCGGTGAAGACGAGCGCGGCCGGTCCGTCCCACGGCTCGACGAGCGACGCGTGGTACTCGTAGAACGCGCGCTTGTGCTCCGGCATGTCGGCCTGCGTGGCCCACGCCTCGGGCACGAGCATCATCATGACGTGCGGGAGCGATCGCCCGCCGGCCACCAGGAAGTCGACGACGTTGTCGAGCGACGCCGAGTCGGAGCCGTCCGGGCGGATGATCGGCTTGAAGTCCGGGAGGTGCTCGGCGAAGAGCTTGGACGCGAGGAGCGACTCGCGCGCGCGCATCCAGTTCTGGTTGCCACGGAGCGTGTTGATCTCGCCGTTGTGCGCGATGCGCCGGTACGGGTGGGCGCGCTCCCAGGTCGGGAACGTGTTCGTCGAGAAGCGCGAGTGCACCATCGCGAGCCGGCTCTGGAAGTCGTCGGCCTGGAGGTCCCGGTAGAAGTCGGTGACCTTCTCGGGGAGCATGAGGCCCTTGTAGACGATGGTCTTCGACGACAGGCTCGCGACGTAGAAGTCGTCGCCGTAGCCCTTCTCCGAGCACATCTTGCCGGCGCGCTTCCGGATCATGAAGAGCGTGCGCTCGAAGGCCCGGCTGTCGCTCATGCGCGCGATGAAGAGCTGCTTCATCACGGGCATCGACGCGCGCGCCATCGGACCGACCACGCGGATGTCGACGGGCACGTCACGCCAGCCGATCACCTTCTGGTTGTGGTAGCGGACGATCTCCGAGAGGGTCCTCATCTGCAGCTGGCGCTTCGACTCGTCACGCGAGAGAAAGCACTGCGCGACGCCGTAGTCGCCCGCGAGCGGGAGCTCCTTGCCCTCGTGCTCGAGGACGCGCTCGAAGTACTTGTGCGGGACCTGGACGAGGATGCCCGCGCCGTCGCCGGTGCACGGGTCGCAGCCAGCCGCGCCGCGATGCGCGAGGCGCCGCAAGATCTCGAGGCCCATCTCGACGGTGCGATGCGATGCGCCGCCCTTCAGATCGACGACGAACCCGAGGCCGCAGGCATCGTGCTCGTCGCGCGGGTCGTAGAGACCCTCCGCGCTGGGAAGGCGGCCAGAATGCGGCATGGGTCCGTAGTTATAGCAAAGACTTGACGCACTGCGCTAGCTGAACCGTAACTCAGAGATGCGTTACTAGCTCCTCTATATATAGGGCGCCGCCGGGGTTCGGACATGGCAAGCATGCGGACCTCGCGATGGCAGCACGACCCGCTCGAAGGAACGCCAAGAAGGACTCGATCGGTCTGGGCGCGCTCGCCGTGCTCGTGATCGGGCTCGGCATCATCGTCTACCTCGCGGTCCCGAAGGGCTCGGGCGGCGCCGGCGATGCGGGCAGCGATCCGACGACCGCGCTCTCCGCCGATCGCGGCGCGGCCGAGGCCGGTGACGGCAAGACCACCGGCGCGCTCGAGCGCCTGCCCGAAGCGACGTGCGAGCTCGCCGTCCTCAGCGAAAAATCCGAGGTCGAGGTCTCGAAGATCGCGAGCGCCGAGAACGTCGCGAAGCTCCTCGACACGCGGCACTGCGGCGGCACGTGCGACGCGCTGCGGAAGGTCATCGCCGATCACGAGCACTTCGAGATCGAGCTGACGAAGCCTGAGGACTACATCCTTCCCGGCCGCGACACGTACGACACGCTCGCGCCCGGCCTCACGCCCGCCCAGCGCGCGACCATTCCGAATCGCACGTCGACGGTGGTCATTCGGTCCCATGGCGCGTCCACCGTCGATCAGATGCCGGCCCGCGTCGCATTCGCGGCGACGGCGGCGCTCGCCGAGGCGCTCGACGGCTTCGTCTACGACGAGGTGGTGCGACGGATCGAGACGTCGGCCGACTTCGCCAGGCGCGCCATCACGGTGCCTCTCGGCCAGAACGTGTTCACGCCGCAGCACATCGGCGTGCAGCTCTATCGCCAGGACGACGGCACGGCGCGTCTTCTCACGCTGGGCATGGTGCGCTTCGGGAGCCCCGACTTCACCATGCGCGGCTCCACGATGGAGGTCGGCCCGAGTCTCGCCAACGTGCTGAACGCGGTCGCGAGCTGGGCGGCGCTCGGGAAGAGCGAGCTGCCGATCACGGTGGCACTCGCCGACGTGGCCCGCGTGTCGGGGCACGCTCCGGCCGACCTCGCGAAGGACCCCAGGGCGTCGAGCCCTGTCAAGCTCGACACGATCGATGTAGAGCGCACGGAAGCCGATCCCGACAACGAGATGCTCGAGCTGGTGCCTCGCGGCGGCGCCACGTCGGCGGCGTGGGGAAGCGTGGTGGCGGATCTGTTCGGCGAGGTCCCCAAGGTGGTCTTCGCCACGTTCGACAAGGAGCTCGAGGCGATCGCCTTGCACGCGCGGCGCGATCTCCCCGGCGCCGTGAAGCGCCTCGAGGCCGGTGAAGGGAAGCTCTACGTGAAGGGCCCGTTCCCCATCCCGGAGGCCTCGCGGCTCGACGGGGGCGCGAAGGACGAGTGGATGTGGATCGAGGCCTCCGCGTGCGACGCGAAGGGCTGCTCGGGGTTGCTCTCGAACACCCCGGGCTATGCGACGAACCTCGCCGCCGGCAAGCCCGCCACGGTCGCGCGCGAGAAGACCGTGGACTGGATGATGCGCCTCGGTGACGGCGGCACGCTGGGCGGCGACTCGATCAAGGCGCTGCAGAAGCGGCGCTGACCGCGCATCCCGCGCGCGCCTTCGGTTGCGTCGATGGCGAACACCCTCCACAATCCAGGGATGCCCCTGCGACGGAAGGTCCTTGCCGTCGCGGCCGCCGCCGTCGCCGTCGTCGTGGTCGTCGCGAGCACCGCCGGCATCGAGGCCTGCGGCGGCGATCCCACGAGCGAGCTCGGCGCCGGCAAACCGACGACGACGCCCGGAAGCGCGATCGACAGCGGCAAGCCTGCGACGGCCGATGCGAGCAGCACGATCGGAAGCGACGCCGCGGCCGAGGCGCCTCCGCCCACTCCGAGCGGCTGCATCACCGACGTGAGCCCCGGCGATCACACGTTCACGTGCGAAGGCTTCTCCACCGACGTGTCGATACCTGCCGCGTGCGTGAAGCC
>JAYTZB010000888.1:0-2373 GCA_043742085.1 Polyangiaceae bacterium | reverse complement strand
TCGGGTGATCCACGCGTACCGATCCTGGGTCGCACGCTACCCTCTCTCTCCATGTCGGAGTCCGAGCCGTCCATTCCCGCTGCGCCGCCCTCCCTCGTTCCGCCCGCGGACCGCGGCCAGGAGCGGGTGGTCCGCGCCAAGGCGTCGCGTGTGCCGCCTCCGCCGTCGACGTCGCGATCGCTTCCGCCCATGCCGGCCATCGAGCCCATCCTCGAGAAGGCGGCGGACGCGCGGTCGCTCCGTGACTGGGACGGCGCGCTCGAGGCGTACAAGAAGGCGCTGTTCCTGGTCGATGCCGCGGACACCACCTCGCAGGCCTCGCTCTACGCGTACGTCGCCGAGGTGAAGCTCGCGCAGGACAAGAAGCGCGAGGCCGAGACCAACTTCGAGAAGGCGCTCGCGGTGAGCCCGAAGCACCAGCGATCGCTCGACAGCCTCATCATGCTCGCGACCGATGCGAAGGAGTGGACGCGCGTCGCGCTGTTCCGGAAGAAGCGCGTCGAGGCGCTCGACGACGACGACGAGAAGGCAGCCGAGATCTGCCGCCTTGCCGATGTGCTCGAGCAGGACTGCGGAGACCCGCAGAAGGCCGCGGAGGTCCTCGAGGCGGGAGGCATGGCGCACGCGGGAGACATCGGCGTGCTCACGCGGCTGGAGCGGCTATTCGCGGCGCTCCGCCAGTGGCCGAAGCTCATTGGCGTCCTCGACCGGCTGTGCAGCGCTGCGAGCGATCCCGTGAGCCGTGGCGCGTATCGCTTCGCGCAGGCCGACGTGGTGCTGGGACGCCTGCGCGAGGAGCCGCGCGGCCTCGCATTCCTCGAGCTCGCGCTCGACGAGGATCCGCAGAACGACCGCGCGTTGTCGGCGCTCATCGCGGTCCGTACGCGGCGCGAGGAGTGGGCGGAGCTCGCCGCGGTGTACGAGCGGCTCATCGATCGCTTCGCGGGGCTCGGCGATCGAGAGCGCGCGTGGGAGGTGTGTCGGAAGCTCGGCGTGCTTCGTCGCGATCGCCTCCTCGATGGGCCCGGCGCCATCGAGGCGCTGCGGGGCGCGGTGGAGGTGCGGCCCGATGACGTCGAGTCGCGTGCTGCCCTCGCCGAGCTCTACGCGGCGAAGGGCGATCGGACGGTCGCAGTGACCGAGCTCGAGAAGGTCGCCGCATTCGCGCCGTCGCGGGCGCAGACGTATCGCCGGCTCCACGAGCTGCACACGCGCGCGCAGCGTCCCGATCGCGCATGGCTGATGGCGACGTGTCTCGAGGAGCTCGGTGCCGCGGACGTGTCGCACGAGCTCGTGATCGAGCAGTTCCGTCCCGACGGACCGATCCGCCCGACCACCGCGCTCGAGGATGGGTGGTGGGACGAGTGCCTCCGCGCCGGGGGCGCCGACCCGATCGTGTGCGAGATCCTCCTCGCCGTGTCGGAGGCCGCCATCGAGCTTCGTCTCGAGGAGCTCGCGGCGAAGAAGAAGCTGCCCCTCCTCGATCCGGCGACGAAGCAGGACAGGGCGAGCACGGCGTCGGTGGTGCGGACGTTCGTGTGGGCGGCACGTGCGCTCGGCATCGGCGCGCCCGATCTCTACCTGCTCGACGACGTGCCGAACGGGATCGCCGCGGTCCCCGCCGTCGTGCCAGGCACCGCGCTCGGACCGCAGGTGCGCAGCGGAATGACCGTGCAGCAGCTCGCGTTCCTCGCGGGTCGGCACCTCACGTACTACCGGCCGGAGCACTACGCGCTCGTGTTCTTTCCGACGCTCGCGGAGCTGTCGTCGCTGGTGCTGACCGCCGTGCGCGTGGTCATTCCCGGCATCTCGGTGCCGCCGCCCGGCGACGGTGACAGTCGCATCGCCAGCGAGCTGGGCGGACGGATCGAGCCCGAGAAGAGGGCCGCGCTCGAAGGTGCCGTGGCGCGTCTCGATGCGCGCGGCGGCAGGCTCGATCTCCTCGCGTGGATCCGTCACGTGGAGCTCACCGCGGCTCGCGCAGGGCTCATGCTCGCGGGTGATCTGCGCGTGCCGATGCGCATGATGAAGGACGAGGCGCGCGCCATCGGCGAGCTCTCGGGCGAGACGAAGCGCGGCGATCTTCTCGCGTTCTGCGCATCCGACGCCTACGGCAAGCTCCGCGAGCGCATGGGCGTGGCGATCCACAGCTCGTCGTTCGCTTCGGGCTCCGGAGCAGCGGCTGCGCCGTCGTCGTCCTCGTCGCCGGGCACGCCGTCATGAGGCCCACGCGGGTCCGTACGTGAAGTCGTTCTGCAAGTAGCAGCCAGCGAGCCATCACCCTGCCGCGAAAGACGCGGAAATATCCCCCGGTCGCGAGGACGGGTAGGGTGCAAAGCCTCGATGACCTTGGCCTGTCTTCGCCTGTCTTCG
>JAYTZB010000887.1:0-3553 GCA_043742085.1 Polyangiaceae bacterium | reverse complement strand
CCGTAGACCTTCGTGGCCTTGCGCGCCTCGAGGCTCACCTCGACGACGTTCGGGTCCGGGTTCTCGTCCGTCACCGGAACGAGCGCGATCGGATCCGGTGCCGGCGCCGGTTGCGGAGCCGGAGCCGGAGCCGGAGCCGAGGAGCTCGTTCCGCAGCCGGCCGCGACCGACAGTACGACGATGCCCTTCGTGAAGGCCGAGACGAGCGCGCTCGAGTGCTGCACGGCGCTGCTCACTTCGTCGGGTTGCCCGCCACGACGTTCGAATACGACGAGTAGACCGTCCCGGTCTTGCAGCGGAGCCGGTAGCTGTACGTCATCGCGTCGGTCGCGCTGATGTCGTGCTTGTTGTCGGCCTCGCCGGGCACGGTGAAGACCACCTTGTACTTCTCCATGATGGTGCCGTCGGGCATCGTCGCCTGGCGCTCGCCTTCGACGGAGTCGCACGCGGGCGTCGGGTTCGTCCACATGACGTGGAGGGCGCCCTGCATCTTGGCGACGGTCTGGATCTTCGGGGCCTTCGGTGCCGCCGCGACGGGAGGCGTGGTCGTGCCGCCGGCGGGCGTCGTGTCAGCGGGCGGCGCGGTGGTCGGATCCGTCGTGGGAGCTCCGGTCGTTCCGCTGCCGGTGGTCGGAACGGGATCGGGCGTCGTGCTGGAGCACGCGCTCGCGAGGGCAGCGCTGACGAGCATGGCGGCGATGATGAGCGTCTTCATGGGCGAGTACCTCTTCGCGGAGCGCTGGCGGGCGCGTGGACGGGCAAAGCTTTGCCACGGGCGCCGCCGAAGGGCCAGAGGATCGCGCCGCCCGACGCGTGACGGCGCGCGTCACACTGTAGTGATGCCGGGAGGCTGCAATTTGCCGGGTTTCAACGGCTCGGGCGGTGTGACCACGTCGATCACAGAGCGCAGTGGAGGCCATCGCTTGCGAGCCCATCGGGCCGGCGCTACGTACCGGGCGGGCGGTACTCACATGATCTCTCTTCGTCGATCGTGGCCGGTAGCTCTTCCGCTGCTCGTCCTCGCTGCATGCTCCTCGGCGCAGGAGACGAAGGCACCCGCGACGCCCGCCGCGCCGAAGTGCGCTGCCGATACCGAGTGCACGACGAGCGCGGATCAGCCGCTCTGCGACGTGGCGAGCGGAGCGTGCATCGCGCTGCCGGCCGGTCACGCGATCGGCTATCGCGACGGCACGTCCTCTTCGGTCGCGTTCACGCTCGTCTACCAGACGACCGCGGCCGCAAAGCTCGTCGACCTCGAGTTCCATCCCGCTCACATGGGCGAGCTATGGGCCGTGGGCTACGGCAACGACTCGATTCACATCGGCACCGGAGCGACCGGCGACGCTCCGAAGTGGAAGCACCTCGTCGATCCCGCGGCGATGCACTTCATGCACAAGCCGCCGGCGCTCGCGATGGGCTCGCTGGGTCTGATCGGCACGTGCGGTGACAACGACAACAGTCAGAACGCGTCGGGCGCGGACGGCAACAACACGCTGTTCATGGGCCCCGCGCTGTTCACGACCGACCCGGCGATCCTCGGGAAGGCCACGGCGGGCGGGCTGGGATCGCACGTCGACATGCTCCACAACTCGCCCTTCTGCCGCGGGATCGCGCACCAGAGCGCGAACGTCTTCTGGGTGTTCAACGCGTTCGACGGCTCGATCGACGAGTACAACTTCAACAAGCTCCACGAGCCGGGCGGCGACGACCACTCCGACGGCGAGATCTACCGCTTCGTGGCGGGCAAGGTGAAGGGCGCTGCCGACGGCACGCCGAGCCACGTCTTCTTCGATGCCGAGGACAGCTTCCTCTACATCGCCGATACCGGGAACGGCCGTGTGGTGAGGCTCGACACCACGAAGGGCACGAAGGGCGGCCACCTCGATCGCCAGTTCGAGCCCCTGAAGAGCGACGCGATGATGATGGGCACCGACCTCGAGGTGATCGTGCCGGCCGGTACCCTCGCCAAGCCGAGCGGCATCGAGATCCACGGCGGTCTCGTCTACGTCACCGACACCGCGACCAGCACGTTCAACGTCTTCGACAAGACCGGCATGCCCGTGCGCAGCCTCGCCACCGACCTGCCGGCGGGCTCCCTCGCGGGGTTCACGTTCGGCCCCGACGAGAAGATCTACTTCACCGACAAGGTCGGCGGCCGCATCCTGCGCATCGATCCGCAGTGAGCGGTCACTTCAGCTTGTAAGCGACGGTGCCCGGCGGGTGCTTGTACCAGCCCGGGTCTTCGTAGCTCTTGATGCCGTCGCGCACCTTCACGATGGTGAACATGCCGCCCATCTCGATGGGACCGAAGGGGCCGTCGCCGGTCATCATGGGCAGGGTGTTCTTCGGTCGTCCCATGTCCATCATGCCGCCCATGCCCGCCGCGCCCATCGCCATGTAGCCAGGCGCGACCTTGCGCACGCGCGGCTCGGAGCCGGCGAGGTCCACGCCGATCATCACCGGCAGATCGTGGCTCATGGCGTTCATCGTGTGGTGGGACTTGTGGCAGTGGAAGATCCAGTCGCCTGGCGCGTCGGCCACCCACTCGATGTCGCGCGTCGAGCCCGTCGGCACGTTGATCGTCGTCTGCGGATAGCGCGCGCTCGCCGGGGTCTTGCCGCCGTCGGTCGCCGTCTGCTCGAAGTGGTAGCCGTGGAGATGGATGGGGTGGCTGTCCATCGAGAGGTTGCCGAAGCGAACGCGCACGCGCTGGCCGGTGCGCACGATCAGCGGCGCGGTGCCCGGCCACGCGCGCGAGTTGAACGTGAAGATGTTGAAGTCGGTCATCACCGCCGGGTTGGGGCGCGCCGTGCCCGGCGCGATGAACCACTCGTGCAGCATGATGTTGAAGTCACGATCGATCCGCGGATTCTCGGCCGTGCGCGGATGGACGATGAAGAAGCCCATCATGCCGAGCGCCATCTGGACCATCTCGTCCGAGTGCGGGTGGTACATGAACGTGCCCGCTTCGCGCAGCGTGAACTCGTAGACGTAGGTCTCGCCCGGCTCGATGTGCGGCTGGGTCAGCCCCGCGACGCCGTCCATGCCGTTTGGCAAGAGGACGCCGTGCCAGTGGACGCTCGTGCGCTCCGGAAGCTTGTTCGTGACGAGGAACCGCACGCGATCGCCCTGCACGGCCTCGATGGTCGGGCCCGGCGTCAGCCCGTTGTAGCCCCAGCACTTCACGATCATGCCGGGCGCGAACTCGCGATCGACCGGCTCGGCGATCAGGTGGAAGACCTTCACACCGTTGTCCATCCTCCACGGAAGCGTGGCGCCGTTGAGCGTCTCGACCGGCACGTAGGAGAACGGTCCCTTGTTGGGGGGGTCGTCGAAGTGCGGCTGGCTCGGAACGGTGGGGATCCCGTCGCCGCCCGCGGTGGCGGGCGCGCCGGCCGCGCCGAGGTCGAGGAGCGTGGTCCCGCCGAGCGCGGCGGCGGAGGTCAAGAGCTGTCGTCGCGTGAACATCGGCGCTACCTCACTTGTGATCCTGATGCGGGCCCGTCGCGGCGACCGGGAGGCGGCCGCCCACCGCGCGCTCGAGATCCGAGCG
>JAYTZB010000886.1:0-1777 GCA_043742085.1 Polyangiaceae bacterium | reverse complement strand
TCCGGAAAAAATCGCCTTCTCGGAGATGCGCTCGGGGAAAGCAGCGCGCGTTCTCAGAAGGGCTTGTAGAGGTCGCCGGTCGATGCGGGCGCGGGCCCTCGCTTCGCGGTCGCGCCCGTCGTCTTGCCAGCCGCCTTGGCCGTCGTCGGCGCCGCAACGGTGCTCGGCGTTGCCTTCGCGGTCGCGCCCGTCGCGTTCGACGCGGCGGTCGCCGTCGTCGTTCCGCTGGGAATTCCCGTTGCGGCCGGCTTCGCGCCAGGGCCTGCCAGCGGCAGCGTGACCGAGGCGGGAGGCAGCGCGTCGGAGGGGAGCGTGTCCGTGTCGGCCGCCAGGGGTAGCGCAGCCTTCGCCTCCGTCGCAGCCGCAGCGGGACGCGCGAGCAGAGCCTTCTGATCGATGGTCATGTAGATGCCGAACGACAGCGCGCTCGCGACCAGCAGGATCGCGATCGCCGTCGAGAGGAACACCGCTCGGCGCGAGGCGGGAGCGCGAACCTCGCCGGTCAGCGACATGCCTGTCTCGCGGAGGCCGGACTTGTCGGAGTCGCGCTTGCCGACGAGCGTCGGGAAGTTGCTCGACGGATTCCGCGGCGGCGGCGCCGAGGTCGTGCCGATGGGACGACCCGGATCGAGACGCACGCGCCACAGCTCGCGGCGCATCTCCGTCGACGACGCCCAGCGGTCCTTCTTCTCGAACCGCATCGCGCGAGCGACCAGGGTCTCGACGTTCGCGGGGACACCCGGGAGGACGCGAGCGACCGATCGCGCCTGCATCGTGGCGGCCTTGACGAGATGCTCCGAGGAGCTCTCCGCGACGTGCACGAGCTCGCCGGAGAGCAGCGTGAACATGGTCGCGCCCACCGCCCAGAGGTCGGTCTGCTTGTCGATCTCCTTCGGCTTCGAGAGCGCCTGCTCGGGCGGCATGAACGCCGGCGTTCCGATCATCTGACCGGTCTTCGTCGCGGTGGCTGCGCCGTGCTCGTCGAGCATGCGCGCGATGCCGAAGTCGAGGACCTTGAGCACGCCGTCCTTCGTGAGGAAGAGATTCGACGGCTTGATGTCGCGATGGACGATGTTCTTGTCGTGCGCGAGCTCGAGGACCTCGAGGAGACGGTCCATGTAGCCGAGCACCTCGTCGACGGCGAGGCGACCACCGAGCCGCACGCGGCGCTCTTCGAGGGTCTCGCCCTCGAGCAATTCGAGCACGAGAAACGCGACGCCGTTCTGATCGACGTCGTCGTCGAGCACGCGCACGGTGCCGGGGTGCTCGAGCAGGTTGGCGAGATACGCCTCCCGCATGAAGCGACGCGTGATGTCGCGTGACTTGCAGAGGTGGTCGTGGAGGAGCTTGACCGCGACGCGGTTGCCGTTGCGATGCGTCGCCCGGAAGACGACCGCGGTCCCGCCTACGCCCAGGACCTCATCGATGAAGTACTTGCCGCATAACGTCTGCCCGATGCGATCTCGGGCTGAAGCGTACGCGACCTCCATCCTTTCAACCTATCAGGTCAGTTCGGCCACGACACGTCAACTCGCCGAGATTCCTCGTGTATTGAGACGTCGCAGGATGGCGGTGAGGCGCGCCGAATCCCCTCCGCGCCCGTCCATCCGTCCAGCCCGTCCAGCCCGTCCAGCCCGTACAGCGCGTCCAGCGAAGAAGCCACGGAATGGGCCCCCTACGCGCCGAGTTGTTAGGTTGTGGCGGCAAGCATGGCGACTGCGCTCCCGGCCTCGAACGATCGCCTCCGCGACAGAGCCGGTGCGTGGGTCGACCTCGG
>JAYTZB010000885.1:0-1538 GCA_043742085.1 Polyangiaceae bacterium | reverse complement strand
GGCGCGAAGGTGGCGTTGCGCTTCGGTGATCGCAGCTGGACCTACCAGGCCGTCGCGCGTAAGTCGCGCAAAATGGCCGGTCTCCTCGCGGCGCATGGCGTGCGGCGGAGCGAGCGCGTCCTCCTGGTGCTGCCCGACACACCGCCGTTCGCGTGGGCGTTCTTCGGGACGCTCACCCGCGGTGCGGTCGTCGCGATGGGCAACCCCCACGCTCCGATCGAAAACCTCGAGTACCTCGTGAAGTACACGCGCGCGACCGCCGTGATCACCGTCCCCGAGACCGCCGAGGCGCTCCGGAAGACCGTCGAGGCCGGCGGTAGCGAGGTGCAGGCGGTGTTCGTCGTGCCCGACGTCGCCACGGGCGAGGATCCGGAGCAGAAGATCGCCGCGCTCACGGGGACGTCCGGCGCCGCCGGGTCGGGCAAGCTGCGGAAGATCATCGAGCTCGCGCCCGCGCTCGAGGCGGCGGCCGAGGCGGACGTGACACCCGTGCACCGTGACGAGCCTGCCATCTGGCTCTTCACGAGCGGGTCGACCGGTGAGCCAAAGGCCAACATCCACACCGGGCGCGACTTCGCGTTCAACACCGAGGTCTATGCGAAGAAGACCGTTGGCTACCGTCGCGACGACATCACGGTGAGCGTGCCACGCCTCTTCTTCGGGTACGCGACCGGAACGAACCTCATGTTCCCGTTCGCGGTCGGCGCCACTGCCGCGCTCTTCAGCGAGCGTCCCACGCCGGAGAGTCTCGCCAACGCCTTCGCCATGTACCGGCCCACGGTCGTCACCAACGTGCCCACGATGCTCGGCAAGCTCCTCGAGCACGACGCGGAGCTCACCGCGGCCGGCAAGCCAGGCCTCGACCTCTCGAGCATCCGCTTCTCGCTCTCCGCCGGTGAGGCCCTCCCCGGACCGCTGCTCTCGCGCTGGAACGAGCGCTTCCACAGCGACGTCTACGACGGCATCGGCTCCGCCGAGATGTTCCACATCTACGCGTCGAATCGCCCTGGCGACATCAAGATCGGCTCGCTCGGCAAGGCCGTCGAAGGGTACGAGCTCCGCGTGCTCCCCGAAGAAGCGGAGGGCGCCGGCGCTACCCCCTGCGCACCCAACGAGATCGGAGTGCTTTGGGTCAAGGGCGACAGCGTCAGCCAGGGCTACTGGCTCGATCGCGACAAGAGCTGGACGACGTTCCACGGCCACTGGTGCCGCACGGGCGATCTCTTCCACGTCGACGAGCAGGGATACTTGTACTTTGCAGGTAGAGCCGACGATCTGCTCAAGGTGGGCGGTCAGTGGGTCGCTCCGCTGCAGGTCGAGGAGTGTCTGCTCGGCCATCCCGCCGTCGCAGCGTGCGCGGTGATCGGCGTCGAGGACGAGGGGCTCGTCAAGACGAAGGCGTTCGTCGTGCTCCGCGGTGGTCACGCCGGATCCGCCGCGCTCGGCACCGAGCTGCAGGACCACGTCCGGGCAAAGCTTGCAAAGTACAAGTATCCGCGCGTCGTCGAGTTCGTCGACGATCTTCCCAAGAACGACCG
>JAYTZB010000884.1:0-3975 GCA_043742085.1 Polyangiaceae bacterium | reverse complement strand
AAATAGGGGCGTGCCGTGATCACGCCGGCGGTGCGTGTCGGAGGATGTGTCGCCGGCCCATGCTCGCGACGAGGCTGCGGCCCGTGCTAGACGGTCGCTCATGGCGGCCGACTCCTTCATCGTCTTCGCGCCCGACGTCCCCGAGGTCGATGGCCACTACCCGCCGCCGTTCGACAAGGAGCGCGTCGGACGCTTTCGCAATCTCGGCAAGGCCACCGGCAGCGTCAACATCGGCTTCGGGATCGATCGCCTCGCGCCCGGTGAGCGATCGAGCTTCACGCATGCGCACGAGCACGAGGAGGAGGTCGTCTACGTGCTCGAGGGCGAGTGCGCCGTGCGCCTCGTCGAGCCCGGCCAGGAGCCGCGCGAGGTGCAGCTCCGCGCCGGCCACGCCGTCACCTTCGTCGCCGGGACCCGCATCGCGCACTGCTTCGTCAACCGCAGCGGCGCCGAATGCCGCCTCTTCACCGTGGGCGAGCGGAAGCCCGACATCGAGCGCGCCTTCTACGCGGAGGACACCGAGTACGACGCGCAGTACGCGCGGGTGAGCCCCGAGAAGCACTGGCCGAAAGGCGAGTGACCCCGGCGAGCTCCGCTGTAAGCTGCGCGCCGGAGCACCGGACGATGCGAAATAGCGCCATTTCTACGTCTCTTCGTACGCTTGGTCGGCTCGCCGCCAGAGGAGGTCTCGTTGCCGTCTTTTCCGTGGCGTGCGGACCCGCAGCGCCGCCGAATCCGACTAGACCTGTGGCCGTGTCCACCCCGTCCACTGCCACGGCCCCCAGCGCGCCTGGCGCTTCGATCAGATCCGACAACCCACTGCTGGCGAAGTGGAGCGGCCCCTACGGCGGCGTCCCGCCCTTCGCGAAGGTGAAGGTCGAGCACTTCGCGCCCGCGTTCGAGGCCGCGATGGAGGCCAAGCGCCGCGAGCTCGCCGCTATCTCCGACGACCCGGCGCCGCCGACCTTCGAGAACACCATCGCCGCGCTCGACGATGCCGGGCGCACCTTCCACGATCTCGAGGTCGTCTACGACATCTGGTCGTCGACCATGAACGGCGCGGAGTTCCAGGCCGTGGAGCGCGTCCTCGCGCCGAAGCTGGCGGCCTTCGAGGACGAGATGACGCAGAACGCGAAGCTCTTCGCGCGCATCACCGCCGTCTACACCGCGCCCCAGAAGGAGTCGGCGCTCACGCCCGAGCAGGCGCGGCTCACGTGGCGTCGGTACACGACGTTCGTCCGCGCCGGCGCCAAGCTCGACGGCCCTTCGAAGAAGCGCCTTTCCGAGATCAACCAACGCCTCGCCTCGCTGTACACTACGTTCAGCCAGAACGTCCTCGCCGACGAAGAGGGCTACGTCCTCTACCTCGACAAGGAGTCCGACCTCGCCGGCCTCCCCGATTCGTTCCGCGCCGGCGCCGCTGCCGCCGCCGAATCGAAGGGAAAAAAGGGAGCCTGGGCGGTCACCAACACCCGCTCGTCGGTGGAGCCCTTCCTCACGTACTCGACGCGCGCCGATCTCCGCGAGAAGGTCTACACGAGCTTCGTCAACCGCGGCGACAACGGCGACGTCCACGACAACAACAAGCTGATCACCGAGGTCCTCCGGCTCCGCGCCGAGCGCGCCAAGCTCCTGGGCTTTGCCACGCACGCGCACTGGCGCCTCGAGAACGCGATGGCGAAGACCCCCGAGCGCGCCACCGCGCTGATGGAGGAGGTCTGGAAGCCCGCCGTCGCGCGCGTCCACGAGGAGGTCGCGGACATGCAGGCCATCGCCGACAAGAGCGGCGACAAGCGGAAGATCGCGCCGTGGGACTATCGCTTCTACGCGGAGAAGGTCCGCAAGGCGAAGTACGACCTCGACGAGAACGAGGTGAAGCCATACCTCCAGCTCGAGAAGCTGCGCGAGGGCATGTTCTGGGTGGCCGGCGAGCTGCTCGGCTTCACGTTCACCGCCATCGAGGGGCGCGAGGCGCAGGCGCAGGCGAGCGTCGAGGTCTACCACCCGGACGTTCGCGTCTGGGAGGTGAAGGACAAGACCAGCGGCAGGCACGTCGGGCTCTGGTACTTCGATCCTTACGCGCGCGCCGGCAAGCACTCCGGCGCGTGGATGGCGACGTACCGGCGCCAGGAAAAGTTCAAGGGCGCCGTCTCCACCATCGTCAGCAACAACTCCAACTTCGTGAAGGGCAACGACGGCGCGCCCGTCCTCATCAGCTGGAGCGACGCGCGCACGCTCTTCCACGAGTTCGGTCACGCGCTCCACGGGCTCTCGTCGGACGTGACCTACCCGAGCCTCGCCGGCACGCAGGTCGCGCGCGACTACGTGGAGTTCCCGTCGCAGCTCCTCGAGCACTGGGTGCACACGCCCGAGGTCCTCGAACGATTCGCGCTGCACTACCAGACCGGCAAGCCGATCCCGAAGGAGCTGGTCGCCAAGATCGAGAAGGCGAGGACCTTCAACCAGGGCTTCAACACCGTCGAGTACCTGAGCGCAGCGCTCGTCGACATGAAGCTGCACACCGCTGGCGCGAAGGACATCGATCCCGATGCGTTCGAGCGCGACACGCTGGCGGCGCTCGGCATGCCGAAGGAGATCGTCATGCGCCATCGCACTCCGCAGTTCAGCCACATCTTCTCCGGCGACAGCTATTCGGCCGGCTATTACAGCTATCTCTGGGCGGATACCCTGACCGAGGACGCCTTCAACGCGTTCACCGAGGGCAAGGGGCCGTACGACGCGGCGGTCGCGGAGCGGCTGAGGAAGAACGTCTTCGCGACCGGCGACACCATCGATCCCGCCGACGCGTACCGCGCGTTCCGCGGCAAGGATCCCGACACCGGCGCGCTCATGCGCGCGCGCGGCTTCGCGAAAGCGTCGAAACCCGCGAAGCACTAGCAAGGCTCGCGGATCCGTCCTAGGTTCTGGTTGTGAGCCCTTCGCGCGGACGACGTATGCTCGTGCTCGCCAGCATGGTCGGCGCGCTGTCGGCGTGCGACGCGCTCGGCGGCGGCGGGATGAGCTCGGCGCGCTCGCGTTGCGGATCTTCGTACGTGACCGATGTCTACTGGGGCGCCAGCGCGGGGGCGGTCGGCGCCTGGTACGGCGGCACCGGTCCCGCCGACGGCGCCTACTCCTACGGCGACTGGTACGATCCCGGTGACGCCGCGTACGATCCCGGCACGAACACCGGCGGCCTCGTCGATCCCAACGACGCCTCCGGTTGGAACCAGCCCGATGACGGATCGTCGACCGATCCCGGTGCCGACCCGAGCGGCGACCCCACCGCCGGCGCCGATCCGGGAACGGCGGACACCTCGGGCGCCGACACTTCGGGCGCCGACACCTCGGGCCAGAGCGTCACGCGACTCCACCTGAAGAGCATGAGCACCTCTGCCATGCCGTCGGGCTGCTTCGCGTGCACCATGGGTTGTCGGACCGATCTCTCCGCGTCGGCCTCCGGCCGCCAGGCTCGGGGCGTGAGCAACCTGAGCTCCGACGACGCCTGCAACTCCGCTGTCGGCCAGCTCGCGCAGTGGTCGCACGATACGCAGCGCGAGCGGCTCACCGTCTGCCAGCGCGTCGCAGCGCCCTGACCGACCGCCGACGCGCTCACGGCTTCACGCGGAACGTGTAGCGGTCGTGCCGCTTCAGCTCTCCGCCAGCGTCTTCCCACTGGTACGCGTAGCGCCCGATGTGGCGGAGCCGGATCCGGGTGTCGGCGTAGATCGAGAAGCCCGCCTGACGCGCGCGCTCGCTGAACGCGAAGTCCTCTGCGAGGTACCACGGACCTTCGGGCGTATCCTTCACGAGCGGCATGTAGAAGGGCACCATCGGCGCGTTGAACTGCGCATTGCACGTGGGCAGCGCGAGCTTCTCCTGCATCGTCTCGTAGACGGAGCTGCGCACGAGCGTGAAGCCGCCGCCGGCGTACTGGATCTCGAGGAGTCCGCCGCCTTCGCCGAACACGAGCTC
>JAYTZB010000883.1:0-5562 GCA_043742085.1 Polyangiaceae bacterium | reverse complement strand
AGTCTAAGCCGCACAGGTTTCGCCTCTGTTTCCACAGTGGAACGATTGACGCAACGCGTCTTTTGGCCCGCAGATGGCCCGTTTCCGCACCGGGTCGGTCGCTTCCTCGTGCGATGCTCCGGGCCGTGGCGGACCCCTTCGACGCCCTCCGACGCGACATCTCGGACCTCGGGCACATCCTCGGAGACACGCTCGTCGAGCAGGAGGGCAACCCGCTCCTCGAGCTCGAGGAGGCGATACGAGCGCTCGCCAAGCTGCGCCGCAAGCGTGATCGGCGCGGGCCCTCGGCGACCAGCATGCGGGAGATCATCGAGAAGCTCGACGGACCGACCGCCGAGCGCGTGGCCCGCGCGTTCACGCACTATTTTCAGCTGGTGAACCTCGCGGAGCAGCATCATCGCGCGCGACGACGCCGAGACTACGCGCGTGAGAAGCAGCCCCAGCCCGGCTCGCTCGCGTTCGAGCTGCGTCGCCTCGCCGAGAAGAGCTCGCGCGCCGATCTCGACGCACTGCTCGCGCGCGCCTCCATCGAGCTGGTCTTCACCGCCCATCCCAGCGAAGCGCAGCGACGCACCGTCCTCGACAAGCATCGCCGCATCGCGCAGGTGCTCACGCGCCGCGATCGTAGCGAGCTCGTCCCCGAGGAGCGCGATGCTCTCGACGACGCGCTCCGCGAGGAGGTGACCACGCTCTGGCAGACCGACGAGATCCGCATGGAGAAGCCGCGCGTCGGCGACGAGGTGAAGAACACCCTATTCTATCTCGAGGAGGTGCTCTTCCCGCTCGTTCCGATCTTCCACGAGGCGTTCGAGCGCGAGGCCGCTGCCGCGTTCGGCGACGGGATGCGGATCCCTTCGTCGATCCTTCGCTTCGGATCGTGGGTCGGAGCGGACATGGACGGCAATCCCAACGTGACGCCCGACGTCGCGCTGGATACCGCGTTCGCGCAGTCGGCCCGGCTTGCCGGTCGTTACCTCGATGCCCTCGACGCGCTCGGCCAGGCGCTCTCGCAGAGCACGCGCAGGGTGACGGCGAGCGCGGCGCTCATGAGCTCGCTCGAAGCAGACGCGCTGTCGATGCCCGCCTTCGCCGCGGGCCTCGAGGCCTCGACGCAGGGCGAGCCGTATCGCAAGAAGCTCCGCTTCGCCCGCGCGCGCCTCGAGGCGACTCGCCAGGCGCTGCTCGACGGCCGCATCGCAGGCGCCAGCAAGCTCGATCTCCCCCCTCACGCGTACGCCGATCCCGCCGCCCTCCTCGCCGATCTCGCGCTCATGGCCCGGTCGCTCGAGGAGAATCGCGGCTCTCGGGCCGGGCTGCGCCGCGTTCGGGCGCTCGAACGGCAGGTCGAGACGTTCGGCTTCCACCTCGCGAAGCTCGATGTGCGCGTCCCGGCCGCGTGGGTGCGCGACGCAGCGCGACGGTCGCTCTGGATCGAAGGCGAGGCGCCGCTCGACGCCGCCGTGCTGGAGCGCGCGCTCGTCAGTGAGCACACGCCGCCGCGCGCTGACGCCGCCGGGATGCGCGCCATGGAGGCGGTCGCGCGCATTCGAGCCGTGACCGCGAACGGCGGCGCCGAGTCGTTCATCCTCAGCATGGCGCGCGGTCACGAGGACATGCTGGCCACGCTGGTCCTCGCGCGGATCGCCGGCCTCTACCGGCCGAAGGACGGCGTCGCCGACGTGTCCGTGGTGCCGCTCTTCGAGACACTCGACGATCTCCAGCGCTGCCCTGCCGAGGTGGAGCGCGCCGCGCAGCAGCCGGCGTATCGCCGCTATCTCGAGCTCCGCGGCGGCGTGCAGGAGATCATGATCGGCTACTCCGACTCCAACAAGGACGCCGGAATCCTGATGTCGTCGTTCGCGCTCTATCGGGCGCAGCAGCACCTCGTCGACGTCGGCAAGCGCAACGGCTTGCGCCTCAAGATCTTCCACGGGCGCGGCGGCTCGATCGGACGCGGCGGCGGTCCTTCGCAGCGCGCCATCGAGAGCCTGCCGCACGGCTCGATCGACGGCCGCTTCAAGCTCACCGAGCAGGGCGAGGTCCTGGGGTGGAAGTACCTGCTCGCGGAGATCGCGGAGCGGAACCTCGAGATCACGGCGAGCGGCGTGCTGCGGGCCTCGCTCGACCCCGGCGTCGATCACAGCGCGTTCGAGGAGGCCTTCGCGGGCGTCGCGCAGACGAGCCTCGAGGCGTATCGCTCCCTCGTCCACGATCCCGACTTCGTCGAGTACTACGAGCAGTCGACGCCGCTCGCGGAGATCGCGCTGCTGAACATCGGCTCGCGTCCTGCTCGTCGCTCGAACAACACCAAGCGAACGCTCGACGACCTCCGCGCCATCCCGTGGGTCTTCGCCTGGACGCAGTCGCGGCAGATGGTGCCAGGCTGGTTCGGCGCCGGCCGAGCGCTGTGTCGCCTCATCGACGAGCGCGGGCTCGCCTTCGCGCGGCGCATGAACGCCGAGTGGCCGTTCTTTGCTTCGACGCTCGACGCCGTTGCGGTCTCGCTCGCCACCGCCGACATGGACATCGCGCGGCGCTACGCGAGCCTCGTGGAGGACGAGACGATCGCGCGCCGGCTCTTCTTCAAGATCGCGCTCGACCACGGCCGCGCCGAGCGCGCGGTCATGCAGATCCTCGATCGGCCCAGCGTGCTCGCGCCGTCGTCGACGCTTGCGCGTTCCATCGAGCTCCGCAATCCGTACGTCGATCCGCTCAGCTTCATCCAGCTGGACCTCCTGCGGCGCAAGCGCGCGCTCGTGGCGCAGGGTCACGAGGTCCCGCACGAGCTCGATCGCGCGCTGCTGCTCACCATCAACGGGATCGCCGCGGGCCTGCGAAATACAGGCTGATCATGGACTTGGTTCCGACGCCGGGATGAGTTACGGAACGTGCCAGCATGCACATCTTCGGCGGTTCCAAAGGTCCGGGCGCACCCGGATCACCGGGCGGTCGCGGCGCGGGCGGGACGGGCGGCCTTCCGTCGGTCACGGAGCGCGAGTTCGAGCAGGAGGTCCTCCTCAGCGAGCTCCCCGTGCTCGTCGAGTTCGTGCTCGAGTCGTCGGCGCAATGCCAGGCCATCGCGCCCGAGATCGAGTCGTTCGCGAAGGAGATGGAAGGCAAGCTCAAGGTCGTGAAGTGCGACATCGAGAAGTCGCCGACGCTCGCGCGCCAGCTTCGTCTCCAGTCGGTGCCCACGTTCATGCTCTTCGTCGATCAGAAGCTCGGTGACGCGCAGGTCGGACCACTCTCGAAGAAGCAGCTGCGCGCGATGGTCGAGCCGTTCCTCCCGCGTCAGGAAGGCGCGCTCAAGGCGCGTGAGCTGGCCGAGCTCCTCAAGCAAGGGCTCGTCGTGGCGGTCGACGTCCGCGACGCATCCGCTTACGGCCGCGCGCACCTGCCGAAGGCCACCAGCCTCCCCGCCGACGAGATCGAGGGCCGGCTCGCCGAGCTCTTCATGCTGCCCGGTCAGCCGGTGCTCTACGATCGCGCCGGCGAGAAGACGAAGGACATCGTCGACAAGATGGCCGAGACCGGCACGCCGCTCGCTTTCCTCGAGGGCGGGATCCTCGCGTGGGAAGCCGAGGGTCTGCCGGTCGAGCGTCCGTGAACAGCAAGGTCGCGCTCTTCGTCGTGCTCGCGGCCCTCGTGGGCATCGCGTTCTACGTGGTGCGCGCGAAGCAGCGCAGGCAGCACGCGGAGACGTCACCGGAGACCGCGACCGCGAGCGCTGTCGTCAGAACGACCAGCCCAAGCCCACCACGCGTCCGCCCGGCACCGTCCTCGAGGTGAGCGTCAGGCCCTCCGCCCATCGCTTGCCACCACCGCCGCCGCCGCTGCTCGTCCGAGGCTCGGCGCGGCGATGGAAGAGCACGGGAACGAGGACGCCGACGCCGAGCCCGACCGCTGCCCCGGCCAGGTTGTCGGTGAAATAGCTGCGATCTGCAGCGATCTGGAGATACGTCGCGGTGAGCCCAACGGTGGTGCCGACGATCCAGACGAGCGGCGCCAGCCGATAGCCACGGAGCGTCGCTATGGTGGCGCTCGCCGCGGTGATCGCCATGACCGACGCCGTGCTGCCGGACGTGAACGAGGATGTCGCGTCGCTGTCGGTGAGGGCCGCTCGCCTCGCGTCACCTTCGAGCGCGTGCACGCGCGGGCGCTCGCGACGGATGACCGCGCCGAGGGCCTCGTTCACGCTGATGGCCGCGAGCGAAGCCTCGACGACGAGCAGGGAATTCAGCGGCGCTTCGTCGCCGCGATGATCGGCAGCGGCAGCGCCGACGGTGAGCGCAAGGCCCATCGCTGGCCCGACCCCGTACGTGACGACGTCGCCCGCGGTGCTCGCGGCGGCGCCGTCGCGGCGCTTGAACGCGCTCCGGAAGAGGTCGTCGAGCCCGTTCACCTTCCCGGGCTGCGAGCCGTCACAGATCGTGCACGACGGCGAGAGGGCATCGGCCTTCGCGAACGACCACGTCACCAGCGAGCCGGCGAGGACCGCGGTCGCGGCGCCGTCGATCCAGACGCTGTGATGAAGCCCGATCGGCGGGGAGTCGGGACCGGTCGCAGGCGCGACTTCGGTGGCGCCGGCGTCCGACGCGCCCGCAGCGAAGGCGCGCGAGGCCACCAGCAGAGCCGCGCAGAGCAGGAGCGAGGCAGAGGCGGCGCGCATCGACACCGCCGAATCTACAGCATCGCGCTCAGAAGCCCCACCCGATGCCGACGATACGACCGCCTGGCACTTCGGTGGTGGAGACCATCGCTCCTTGCAGCCAGCGCGTGGCAGCGCTCGGACGCTCGCCCACCGGCCGATGGAAGAGGAGAGGAATGGCGATTCCGGTACCGATGCCGAGCGCGGCGCCCACCGTCAGATCGGTGAAGTAATGACGATCGGCGGCCATGCGCAGGTAAGTCGTGACGAACGCGATGGCGCCGCCGGCGATCCACACGAGCGGAGCCAGACGATAGCCGCGCATCGTGGCGACGGTCCCGCCCGCCGCGGCGATGGCGAACGCGGAGCCGTTGTGTCCAGCCGGAAAAGACTCGAGCGCCGAGTGGCGCTGGAGCGAGCTCTCGTGCTCGGGGCTCGGCTGCGCATGAACGTAAGGACGCTCGCGCGGGACGAGCGCGGTGAGCCCTTGCTGCATCACCGCGAACGCGAGCGATGCCTCGACGATGAGCAGGATGTTCTCGGGCGCCTCGTTGCCGCGACCGTCGTGCATCGGGACCGCGATGGCGAGCCCGATGCCGGTGGCCGGCGCGAGGCCGTAGGCGAAGATGTCGCTCACGACGCCGGCGGGCTCGCTCGACCCGTGCTTGAACGTGGTGCGGAACCAGTCGTCGACCGCGTTGACCTTCCCGTTCGAGCCATCGCAGATCGTGCACGAGGGCGCGCTCAAGTTGGGCTTGATCGCGACGCCCCACGTGATGAGCGAGGCCGCGAGGACGCCGGTCACCGTGAGGTCGACGGCGAGGTTGGAGCGAAGCTGGACCCGTGGCGTCGCGGTCGACGAGGCAGGAGGCGGATCCGAAGGCAGATACGGCGCAGGAGGCAGAGTCGGCGCC
>JAYTZB010000882.1:0-19845 GCA_043742085.1 Polyangiaceae bacterium | reverse complement strand
CCCGGCACACGCTGACGACTCCGCGCACGACAAGGCAGTCACGGCGTTTCAGGAAGGACGCAGTACCTCGAGGCCGGCAACTGCGATGGCGCGGTCACGAAGCTCCGCGAGAGCCTCTCGTTCGAGCCCTCCGTCGGCGCACGATTGAGCCTCGCGGACTGTCTCGAAGCGACCGATCCGCTCGGTGCCTGGCGCGCGCTCAAGGACGCCGCGAACATCGCCTACATCAATGCCGACGATCGGCTTCCGCTCGCCGAGACGCACGCCGCTGCGCTCGAGAAGCGTCTCCCCACCATTCGCGTCAGCGTCCCGCAGGCGACCCTCGAGCAGCCTGGCTTCGAGCTCCGCGTCGACGGCGAGCTCGTCGACAAGTTCCACTACCGCACCGGCGTCATCGCGACGAAGCCGGGCAAGCACGTCGTCGAAGCGTCGGCGCCGCTCCGTCACTGGGCGCAGTGAAGTGCAAGGGCGTGCTGGTCGACTGCGGCGGAGGACCGGCGCCATGTCACTGAAGCGAAGCGGTTGCGTCGTCGGGCTCGTCGGGCTCGTCGGGCTCGTCGGAGCGCTCGCGGCGTGCGAATCGGCCGCGAATCTCGACGTCACGTTCGGCGATGCGAGCGCTGCCCTCCAGGGCGACGCGAGCCCCGGTGGCGGCGATGTCGGAGCTGCGGACGCCGGCGACGCTGACGCGGTCGTCGTCACGGCGACGCTCGTGGGTTGCCCGTGTGACACGCGGGAGGGCCTCGGCTGCTGCATGCCCGCGACCGGCAAGCCGTTCTGCACGCCCGACACCACGGTCTGCGCCAGCGCGCAGGGCACGCAGCTACGGTGCATACGCCCCGATCCTTCGTCCGAGAGCACGTGCTGCTGGCACGGCACCGGAGCCGGCGCCGAGACTGCGCTTGCATCGGCCTGCGACGGCGGACCGACGGCATGCAGCAGTGACAGCGACTGCGCGGGCACCGGTCAGAAGTGCGCGATGGCCAGCTGCTTCAAGGGCACGATCGCGATCGGCGCCTGCGGCACGGTCGCGTCGACGTGTCCTCAGCCCTGAGCGCGGATCTGCTTCACCGCGGCCGTGACCTCGGCGCCATTGACGGCGGCGCCGGAGGCCTTGAGATGCTTCATCGCGATCCCCGTGGCCTGACCGTCGTTTCCCGCAGCCTTGATCGCGTCGATCTGTCCCGCTAGGGCTGCGACGATCTCCGCTGCGTTCATCTGCGCGGGGAGCAGGGACAGGAGCACCTGGACCTCTTGCTTCAGCGGCGCGATGCGGTCGTCGCCGGCAGGCAGGGCGCCGAGCGTCTCCTCGTTCGACTTGATCAGCTTGCGGAGCGCGGCGGCGGCGTCCTCTTCGCTGAGCGGCGCATTCTTGCGCGCCTCGGCGGTCTGGATCTCGCCGAGCGCGAGGCGAAGCACATCACGCGTGACCGTATCGCCTGACTTCATGGCCAGCGCGACGCGCTTCTTGATCTCTTCGACGAGCATGGACGCAGCATGGCAAGGCGCGGTCGCGGCGCCAAGCGTGATCGCGTCAGCCCACGCGTCGCAGGTGGCGTCGCGTCGCCTCGGCGCGGATCTGGGCGCCCACATCCTCGATGACATCGAGCTCGGCGACGCGCGTGCGATCGGCGGCGCGATAGACGCCGCTGCCGGCGCTTCGCATCGTCTGGGGGCAGCGTTCCGTCATCGCCTCGGACGAATCGACCGCCCGCGCTGCCGGTGCGGGAAGCGTGTCGGGAAGCTCCGCGGTGCCGCGAGCAACGGCCCGGGTCGCGATCAAGCTCTCTCCCGAGAAGAGAACGTCTCCGAGAGGGTCCACGAGAACGATTCGCATCGACGACATGACCGAAGGACCTCCGATAAGACATGCACCTGGTGGGGCACGTGGTGACAACCACTGCAGTGCGCGTGCCATTCCGCCACGGTGCTTGAACGTCTTGAAATGCCTAACGGCCGGATGTCGTCATCCCGACAGGTGCGTTCGAATTTTCACGATCCGGGCGTCAGCCACGACGCGGTCCGTGTGAAGGCCCGGATACAGCAGCTCCCACAGCAAACCAGCCGCGCCGCCGGAGCGCTCTCGAGCGCTCGCGGACCGACGCGGCCGGGGATGTCTGTCAATCGTGGCGCGGAGCGCCGCTGGGCGTCAGGACGCCGGCGTCGAGCCACCACGGAGCTTGGCATAGAAGCCCTCGACCTTGCTGACGAGGTCGTGGAGCGCCGCCTTCGACGCGTCGGTCGCCGTGTGCGCGGTGGTCGACACCTCGTTGATCTTGGGCTCCAGCTTGTCGTTCCACTCCTGCTTCGCGTCGAGCGAGGCAAGATGGATGTGGAGCTTCACCTCATCGCGCAGCATCGTGAGCTTCTCGATGCCCTTGTTGACCTCGTTCTTGACGTCGTCGGTGATCGATTTCGCGTCCATGGATAGTCCTCTCAGTGGGGGTTGGTCGTGATTCGGGGGTGACGGGCCGGAGTAGATACACGTGGCGTGCCGCAGCGCGTCGTCCCATGGTCGCGCTTTGTCGAAACGGCACGAAGAGTGAATGTTCTCGGGCATGAAGCGCATTCTCGTCGCAGTCGACGCGTCCCCGTGTGCGCCTTCCGTCCTCGCGGCGGGCATCGAGCTCGCGCGCACGAGTGGCGCGAAGCTGCTCCTTTTGCGCGCCGTGGGGCTGCCACCCGAGCCGCTGCCGCTCAACGGCTTCGCGTCGCCGCCCACGCAGGTGCTCGACGGAATGATGGTCACGGCGAAGCGAGATCTCGCGGAGCTGTCGCGGCGGGTCCCGAGCCCGATGCTCGAAGGCGCCAGCACGCAGGTCGGCGTGGCGTGGGATACGATCTGCACGTTCGCGCGCGAGCACGACGTCGACATGATCGTCATCGGCTCGCATGCCTACCGCTTCATCGACCGCATCATCGGCACGACGGCGGCGAAGGTCGTGAACCACGCTGATCGACCGGTGCTCGTCGTGCGAGAGAAGAAGGCCGAAGCCGCGTGAGCGACGGCCGAGCGCGTCAGCCCTTGGCTTGCGCCTGTCGTGCGCGCTCGATCAGATCGCGCACGCTGCGCTGCACGCGCGGGCTCGGGTGCCCGAGGAGGCGCTCGACGAGGCCGGGATCGAGCTCCATCGGGAGGACGCTCGCCAGCGCGTTGACGGCGCTCGCGAGGACGACCTCGTCATCGTCGTCGCGGAGGATGTCGAGGAGGAGACGGCGCTTCTCGTCGGAGCGGTCCAGAGACACGAGGATGCCGACCACTCCGTCCCGCAGCGAGGCGTCGGGGTGACGAGACACGGCGGTCACGACGTCGCCCAGCTCTCGCCAGCCGATCGCTCGGCCCGCGGCGAGGCGATCGAGCGCTTCGAGGAGCCAGCGACGGAGCTGCACCGGCTCGTCGTTGCTGCGCGCGAGGTCCGCGATGGCCTTCCACGACGACGGCGCCGCGAGGTGCTTCAGCAGCCACGCGCTGTGCTCGCGCGCGCGCGCGTCGGTTTCGGAACGCATCGACGCGATCAACGAGTGACACAGAGGCTCGCGATCCCAGGCTCGCGCGAGATCGAAGACGGCGCCCTCGACGTCGTAGTCGACGCTCGCAAGCGCAGCGACGAGCGCCGGCGGCGGAACGCTGCGGAGCCACTCCGGATGCGAGCGCAGCTCGGCGGCTGCCGCTTCCGCGTGATCGGGATCGACGAGCTTCGCGAGCAGCTCCTGGCGCGCCTTCGAGGTCAGGTCGAGCGCCTCGTGGTACGGCGGCGGCATCGCCGACCCGGGGCGGCGCGTCGGCGGTGACGAGTCGGAGGATGACCAGCCGTCGGCGGGCGGCAGACCGGACGACGAAGGCGTGCCCGACACGCGCGTGGGCGGCGGGACCGAGCCGCGCGCCGCAGGAGGAACGGACGCATGGGCCGGCGGCGGAGGCGACGTGACGCGCCCGCCGGGAGGTACGGAGCCGAATTCGCGCGCGTGGGCGTCGGGCGGCGACGACGCGTGGACCTGCGGGGGCACCGACGCATACGTCGGAGGCGCGACCGATGCGTGCGCGGCTGCGTGCTCCGGTGGGATCGAGGGATGAGGAGGCGGCGGCACCGACTTCGACGCAGGCGACGACGCGACGGCCGCCTCGTCGACGGCGCTCGCTGCGACGGGCGCAGCCGACGGGACTGCCGCTGGCGACGCGCTCATGGTTCTCGGGACCGCATGGGACGGCAAGGGCGGCGGGCCCATCGGCGGGCGCGCCGCATCGGGCGGCACCGACTCGATCATGTCCGGCGGAATCGAGAGGATCGAAGCGTCCGCGAGCGCCGGCGGAGCGCCGTCCTGAACGACGCGCGCGAATGCGCCCGCGACCTCCTCGCGCAGACGCCGCACGCTGTTGTCGAGCGCGGCGTGCGCCATCGACATCTCCGATGCCTGCGACTCCGCGCGCCCTGCTCGTGCATTCGCCGCCTCGAGCTGTCGTCCGAGACGATCCTCGCTCTCGCGCGCCGCCTCGAGCTGCGCCTCGATGCGCGCGTTGGCGGCCCGCGCGTCGTCGAGCGCGTTCTCCATCAGGTCGATCCGGTCCCGCGCCGTCGCGCGATCCCGCGTGTTGTCGTCCTTCGCGCGTGCGAGCTCCTCGCGCACCTTCGCGGCCTCTTCGGCGTTCTTCGCGGCTTCGCCGTGGGCGGTCGCCAGCTCGTCGCGTGCCTTCGCAGCTTCGCTGCGCGCGGCCGTCAGCTCCTCGGCGTTCTTCGCGGCTTCGCCGCGCGCCGCCGCCAGCTCCTCGCGCGCCTTGTCGGCGTCGGCGCGGATCTGCGTCGCTTCCGCGCGGATCTTGCTCGCCTGCTCGCCGACCATCGCCGCGTCGCCCTCCGCGACGTCGAGCGCCTTCCAGGCCTTCTCCGCATCGGCGCGCGCGTGCGCGGCGTCGGCCAGCGCCTTCACGGTCGCTTCCTTCGCCTTCGCGAGCGCGCCGTTCGCGCCCGCTGCTTCGTCCGCCTTCTCGCGGAGCTGGGCGACCTCGTCCTTCAGCTTCCCGAGCTCCGACGTCGCGCTCTTCGCCGCCTGGACGGCGAGCGCGAGATCGTCGCGCTCTGCTCGCACGGTCTGCAGATCGGCCAGCGCGGCCTCGTGGGTCTTCCGCAGCGACGTGGTCTCGGTCTCGTAGGCCGCGACCTTCGTCTCGAGCATCAGCACGCGCTCGGTCGCGCGCTCCAGCCGGTCGAGCGAATCGGAGCGATCGCGCCGCTGATCCTCGAGTGACTTCTCGACCGCCGCGGCCTGCTGATGCAGCTTCGCCAGCTCACGCCGCAGGGTGATCATCCCCGTCGCCGCGGTGTCGCCTCGGCCGCCGTCGACGTTGACTACGTCGATGCGCCCGGTGGACACGTCGTCGTCGTCAGGCTCAGCGCGATCGTCGCGACGCATCGACGTCGGAGGGCTGGTGTTGCGCTCGATGCGCCGCTCCGCCTTCGATGTTTCGACGACCTCGCTCGTCGGCGGCTTCTTTGACCCTTGCATCCCCGTTCATCAGAGCAGAAAACGGCCGGAAGCACGAAGTACGCTTCGGCCTGCGGTCAGCCGGCAGCGACCCCGACCGTCGAGATGGGCGACTCCGACTCGTGCATCGGCATCTCGCCCCGCAGGCGGGCCATGACGCGACCGAGCCCGTCGAGGAGACGTGCTTTGCGCACATTGTCCGTCGCTCGCACGGTCGTCGCGTCCGCCGCCCCGGACACGATGAAGACCGGGATGCCGGAAAGGGAGGGATCGGCGCGCATCGCCGCGATGCACGCGCGCCCGTCCATCACCGGAAGCTCCAGATCGAGCAGGATCAGGTCGGGCCGCGGCAGCTCACGCGCCATCTCCAGGGCCTGCGCGCCGTCCGTCGCGATGAGGACGTCGCAGCCCTCGCGACGCAGGATGCTCTCGATCAGCTCGGCCGCCTCCGTTTCATCTTCGGCGACGAGGACCAGAGGCTTCCGCACGAGCTTCGTAGGCAATGACACGCTGCCTTGCAAAGCAGGTGGCGTGCCCAGCTGTAGGCGAACGGTCGAGCCTTCATAACGCGAAGAAATTTCGCCTTCACCAGGCTTCGCTGCCGAGGAAGATGGGCCAGAGCGCCACCCTGCGGCACTTCGCCATGCGGCATGCGCCCGCGACCAGGGCAATTTCCCTTGCGAAGGAGGGTGGTCAGGCAATGCTGCGTACCACGGTGCGACGCGACCCCGCGCCTCCCCCAACCCCGATGAACAAGCTCCGTCTTCTCTCCTTCGGCGGCGCGATCGCCGCGTTCGTCGTGCCCGCCACCCTGGTCGTCGCCTGCGCGACCGACAATGGTGACGCCGTGCACGGTCCGCAGTTCGGCCCTGTTCCCGAACGATCGGACGGGAGCGCGGCAGACGGGCCGCTCGCGGATGAGGGCGGCGCGACGACCAGCGACGCAGAGGCGGGATCGGAAGCGAGTGACCCGGACGGCGCAGCGGCTTGCACGACGGGCACGGTCGCCGTCCTCGCGGGCAACGACTCCTCGCTGACCGGCGCCGTGCAGCTTCACGGCGGCGCGTGGACGGGTACTGCGATCGCGGGAGGCGCCGCGAAGAGCACGCCGTCGCTCGTGGCGTTCGGCACCGGCTTCGCAGGATTGACGCGGGGCGCGGGCGACGCGCTCCAAGCCGTCACCTACGCCGCATCATGGAGCGCAGCGAGCGCAGTGGGCTCGCTCGTCACGCTCGGGACGCCGGCGATCGCCCTCGTCGGCACGAAGGCGCAGGCGGCGTTCCTCTCCGGGCCCGAGAGCGGGTCGGCCGACTCGCACAAGCTTTTCCGCATCGAGAACGCCGGTACCACGTGGAGCGCCGCCGATCCCGTCACCGTCGGGGCCAGCGCGAGCTTCGGCCCGTCCGCGCCGTCCGCAGCCGGCGCCGGCGCCGGCGCGGACCTCGTCATCGCGCAGGATGGTGACGATTCGATGCTCTACACGCAGCGATGGAGCACGACGTGGGCCATGGCATCGCCCATCGGCGGTGGCGTCTCGACGCTGAAGGCGGCGCCGCCCGCGCTCGTCGCGGTCACCGGAAAATTCGATCTCGTCGTGCTCTACGCCGACGCCGCCGCGCCCCACGTCATCGGCTTTGCCACGCGCGACGCCATGGCGCCGTCCGGCTGGAGCAACGGCCAGGTCACCCAGGCGACGGCCCAGACCGCCGAGCAGATGTCGGTCGCGAGCCTCTCGCCGACGACGGTCCTCGTTGCGTTCCGTGGCAACGACTCCCGCCCCTACACCATGCTCGGGACCATCGGCGCCACGTCGATCACATGGAGCGTGCCGGCCCCGCTGCTCGCGGATGCCTCCACGGTGGACACCGCGCCGGCCGTCGCCAGAGGCGTTTGCGGCGACGATGCCATCGCCGTCTTCGCCTCGGGCGGCGTCGTCAAGGCCGCGCGGTACCGCGGTACGACATGGACCGTGCCTGGAACCGTCACCGGAGCGACCGGCAGTCGCGTTTCCGTGGCGACGCGCTGAGCAGGGTTCGATACGCTCGAAGCGCGTCGGGATTTCGCCGAGCGGCCTGTGTAGGGAGGGTTCGAGTTGGAGCCGAAGCCGAGGAACGATCGCCAGAGTGCGGTGACGAAGTTCTGTCTGGCGATGGAGGAGTTCCGTCGCACCGACGCGGGTCGCGTGAAGAACGCGAAGGAGCTCGTCGACTACTTCTTTCCGCACGACGCGACGAAGGCGCGCGACCAGCTCTTCGTGTACCTCCCGCGTGAGGTCCGCGCGCCGGTCGTCGCAGGCTGGGGCATCCGCGGCGCGAAGGCGGCGCTGCGCGACGACGACGACCGCATCCGGATGGTCGTCCACGATGCCATCCTCGCCGGCGACATCGACGAGACCGTCTTCGAGGAGGGCGTGACCCCGAACCTCATCGCCGACTGGGTACCCCTCGCCGAGTGGTGGGGCTTCTGGCGAACGGGCAAGATCTCCGGCGTTCCCGCGCAGAAGGCGCTCGCCACGGCGCGCGAGCTCGGGCTCTTCGACGACCGATGGTTCCTCGAGAACGTCGACGGCCGCGGCGGACGGCTCAAGGGCACCGACACCCTCTGCGACACGCTCAGCAAGGACCAGATCGTGGCGTGGATGCGCAACATCCACACGAGCGGTGACGGTACGGCCGCGGGCATCGTGGCAGCGCTCGGCTGGGACACCGTCCTCGCGAAGACGTCGCAGGAAGCGCTCCTCTTCGCGCTCGATGCGCTCGCGAAGAAGATCGGGCTCGTCGCCATCGAGCGCGCCGTGCGAGGCAGCGAGGTCCCCGGGATCGCGATCCCGGATTTCCCGATGGAGGAGAAGGGCGTCTCCGAGGAAGACGATGCGCCCGTGAGCCTCGACGACGCGCTCCCCGTGCGCGACTCGCTCGAGCCCGTGTCGGGCGCGGACGAGCCCGATTCGCAGTGGCCCGAGCTCGCCGTTCCCGGCGACATGGGTTACGCGCTCGCGCAGCCGCCCGCGATGAAGATCGGGGGCGTGAAACCGAGCTACGGCATGGACGACGACGAGGAGATCACCTCCGAGCATCGCCTGCCGGTCGTCACGGCCGCGAAGCCGGCCACCACCAAGTAGCGCGCGTTGCTGTCGCGCGCGCTCAGGCGCGTGCGCCGACGAGGCCGAGGAGCTGCGTGCGAAGCGGCTCCTCGCACTGCCGACCGAGCTCGTCGACGAGCTTCGTGGCTTCGGCGCCGCCGACCGCGATGTAGCTGCACGCCATCGCCAGCAGGACGGGGCCGGGCGCCACCTTCGTCTTTCCGCGCAGCACTCCGAACATCCCGCCCTTCGGCGACAGCGCGCGGCGCAGCACGTCCGCCGCGAGCGGGCGTGCATCGTCGCGGGCCTCGCCGAGCGCCTCGGCGATCGCGATGCGCACCGCGTTCGAGCTCGCGCCTGCGAGCGTACCGCTTGCCGCCGTCGCCGCTGCCGCTGCCTCGGCGAGGAGGTCCTCGCTCTTGCGCACCACGTGTTCGTCGATGGCATGCAGGTCGCGCAGCCCGCGGATGGCCGCGACGCGCGCGCCCTCGTCGGGGTCCTTGAGCATCATGGCGAGCAGGAGCGGGCGAGCGCGATCGCCCCAGAGCGTCACGAGCGGCGGTACCGCGGCGCGCCGGACGGCGGCATCGCCCCAGCGGAGGTACTTCGCGACGACGCCGCCCGCGGCCTCGTCGGCGACGAGCGGCATGGAGCGAAGGAGGTCCTCGGCAAGCCGATGATCGTGCTGCGTGCTGTCTCCAGGGGCATTGCGCACGAGCGCCGCGGAGAGGAGCGGCCACGACGCCGCGCCGATGCCGCGCATGGCGGAGACGAAGCGGCCTCGGGCGGGCGGCGTCGGGTGCGCGCGCAGCCGCGCTGCGTAGAGCGCATGCGCAGCGGCCAGGCCCAGCGAAGCGAGCAGAGCGGGGGCGGCGTCGTCGTGCTCGGCGATCGCGCGATCGGCCACGGACGCGAGCCGCGCGGGATCCTGCAACGTCCGCACGAGACGCGCTGCGATATCGGCGCGGGCATCGGCGGGGTCGCCGGCGATCTTGCGGAAGATCGCGACGACGTGCGCGAGCGCGGCGAGCTCCTTCTGCGCGAGCATGTACGCCATCGCGGCCGCGAGTGCCGGAGCCTCGGCAACGAAGCGTGGCGCCGACGAGAGCTTCTCGCGCAGCGTGGAGATCGGCTCGTTGGTGAGCTCCGCGACGAGCACGCGAGGATCGACCACCGCCTCCATGTGGGCGACGCTCCTCATCGGCGGCGGCTGCGGTGACTCGCCGAGCGGCGCTGCTGCGTCGGCTCCCACTCCTGGAGCGGCGCGTAGCTCGCCCGGCCGATCGCTCTTTCGATCCGCGCTGGAGGCGCCGACGTCGTGGAGCTGAAGCGACGGCGGCCGGGTCAGCGTGCGCAGCTCACCGCGTAGATCGCGCATGTTCTGCGGCCGCTCGTCGGGCGACTTGGCGAGCATGCGGAGGATCAACGCCTCGAGGCGCGGGTCGACCGGGCGCACCGACGAGGGACGCGGCGGCGGCATCTGGCGATGCATCGCGAGGACCTTCGCCTCGTCGTCGGACGAGAAGGGAAGCTGACCCGTTGCGAGCTCGTACATGATGACGCCGAGCGAGTAGACGTCGCTCCGTCCGTCGACGTCGCGCCCGTCGCATTGCTCCGGAGACATGTACGCGGGCGTTCCCAGCAGATCACTCGCGCCCGTTCGCGCGGCGATGCCGAAGTCGCACACCTTCACCAGCTCGACGGCCTCGCCCTCGTCGTCGTCGCTCTTCACGAGCACGATGTTCGACGGCTTGACGTCGCGATGAATGATGCCGCGTGCGTGCGCGTGCCCGAGCCCGGCCGACACCTGCATCGCGATGTCGACGATGCGCGGCATTGGGAGCGTGCCGGCGCGGAGCAGCTTCTCCTGGAGCTCGACGCCCTCGAGGAAGTCCATCGCGAGATAGAGCAGGCCGTCCGGCTCCTGTCCGTAGTCCAGGATGCGCACGACGTTGGGGTGATCGAGCTGACTCACGACGAGGGCCTCGGCGTGGAAGCGCGCGCAGAACTGGAGATCGCTGCGGAACTGCTCGTGCAGCACCTTGACGGCGATGGTGGTGCCGAGCTGCTTGTGACGCGCGCGATACACGGAGCCCATTCCGCCGACGCCGACGAGGCCCTCGACCAGCAGCTTGCCGGCGAGCTCGCGACCGATGAGGTTCTCCGGCGAGCCGCCGCTCGCGACCTCACCGCGGGCGTAGTCGCCGGCGAGATCGCGCGTGTGGTGCTTCGTCAGCGTCGCGGGCCGCGTGCGCGTCGCGCGCAGGCTCGGGATCGCCGGCGCTCCCGGCGGTGGTGGCAACGAGCGCTGCGCCGGCGGCGAGCCGTAGGGATGGAGGCGCAACGGAAAGCCGCGTTCGGTCGGGGCGCCGAGCGGCTCGGCCAGCACGAGCAGCGGCTCCGGGTCGTCGGGCGTGGTCACCTCGAGGACGTGGAGCGAGGCGTCGACCGGCGCGTCGATGAGCGGAACGATGCAAACGGCCCGCGCCGCCGCGAGCTCCTGCACCATCACGCGCGCGCTCTTGTCGGCCAGCTCGGCGACGAGAACGGGAAGCAGCGCGTCCGACGAATCGCTCACCCGTAGATCCTAGAGCGGCTTCACTCCGTCGCCCAGCGATAGCGGAAGCCTAGCTCGGTGAAGTCGCCACCGATGAGGCCGATGTGGTCGGGGCTCACCACGGTAGGTACGAACGAGCCGCGGACCTCGACCCGACGGCTGAGGACGATGCGCACGATGGGGCCGACGCGGATGGTCCGCGAGTCGTCGCGCTTCGGGACGTCGAGGATCTCTGCGACGACAGCCGATGCTGTGCTGGCGCGACGAACCGAAGCGGATCACGTAGCCGCCGCGCGCTCGCCAGACGAGCGGAGGTGCGACGATGACGTGAAGCGTCTCCTCGAAGACGAGCTGACCGCTGGGGACGCCGGTCACGTAGGACAGGCTCCCGAGCGCCACGATGTCTCCGGGCCCGGCGGGCAGCGACGCCTCTGCCTCGGCCTCGAGGGTCACGACGCGCGACGGGTTGCCCACCGTCGAGTCGAGGTCGAGGCGGTTGTAGCTGAGCTGCGGGTTGACGTAGTTACGGTTGAACGACGCGAAGTACCGCGGACCCACCCGAAGATCGAAGCGAGGGAGGGCGAGGCGGAGGCCGCCGTACGCGCCGAGACCTGCGCCTGCGATGATCGGGTTGACGTCGATTCCGATCCACGTGCCGAACGGCCTCCCGTAACCGAGTGACACGCGCGGTCGGAGGTAGGTCCATCCCACGTCGAGCGTGGTCGCGAGGAACGGGCGCGCCGGACCTTCGTTCCAGGAGCGCAGGCGCTTCACGTCGATGAGCGGATCGGGCGTCATCGCGTACGCCTCGGCCGGCGGCCTCTGCTCGTACGCGTCCGCCGCCTTCGGGTCCTCCGGCGGGAGAGGTGTCTCGCTCGGGTTGTCCGAGGGCACGGCCTGCGCGCGTGACTCCCGCGTCCACGTGAGCGTGAGCGCGAGGGCGAGCGCGAGCGCGTGCGCGAGGAACGCGCCGCACATCCGGTGGCGGCGCATCAGAAGATCCCTCCGACGCCGAGACCGGCGCCGACGGGGATGACATGCCAGTCGACGGCGCTCTTCTTCTCTTCGGGCGCGAGGTTGACGCGCCGGTAGTGGATGAGCGGGACCGCGAGCCCGACCAGCGTACCGACGCCGGCTCCCACCATCACATCCGACACGTAGTGCATGTCGCCGATCGCGCGCAGCGTTCCGGTGGCGGCCGCACCCGCGTACGCCGTGACGCAGGACAGCTCGTCACCGATGCCGCCCAGGAGATCGAGCTTCATGTGGTGCACGCAGATCAGGCTCGCCGCCATGAACGTGAACGCGGTGTGCCCGCTGAAGAAGCTGCGGTAATGGACGCTGCCTTCGCAGTCGTTCGTTTGATTGGGCAGCTCTGGGGACCCGCAAGTCTGTCCGTAAGGACGCTCGCGGCTGACGATGGTGTTCGTGGCGCCTTGCACGGCCGTGACGATCGCGAGCGCCTCGCCGTCGACGAGGGCCATCTGCGCCGCCGCATCCGGGCTGCCGTGGTACCACCACGTCGTGATCAGCGCGTCGACGAAGAAGGGCCACGTCTCCTCGAGCGAGAGGATGACGTCACTCGCATCGCGCGCGACGTAGCGACCTTCGGACGTCGGGAGCCGCAGCATCTTGCGCGCGCTGTCGTCGAAGAGGATGCCGCCGCCGAGCGAGTGCTTCTTGAGCGGGGGGATGATCGCAGAGGCGAGCGTGATCGCTGCGCCGGTTCCGGTGATGATCCAGTCTGCGGTCGAGAAGCGTGCCTACTCCGGATCCCACTTCACCGGCTTCGATGGCTCGTTACCGAGCGGGGGATAGATGACGTCGCCGGGCAGGACGTCGATCGGGTTCTTGCTCAGGTTCGGTGGCGGCGCGAACGGCGAGCTGCTCGACGAGCTTCCGGGGGCGTGCTGATGGCGCCCGACGGCGTGGGGTAGCTGCTCGGCGCGTCCGACGAGGCCGGTGCTGCCCCGGGCGGAGCCGGCGCGGGAGCAGGCGCCGGCGCGGCTTCGGGGGCGGACGGGACCGGGGGCTCCGGGAGCGGCGGCGCCGCGAGGGCCGGAGCGGCGAGCGTGACCCACGCGACGAGCAGGCCGATCGCTCCGCAGCGAGATGGTTTGCGCAAGGGGCGCCGAGTCTAACCGAGCCTTTGTCGCCGCGGGGGAGCGCGTTCGTGTGATTTGCGCTCACTGAACATCGGGCTCGCCGAGCACGAGGACGCCGCCATGCCCTTGCGGTCCCCATGCGGCGCAGACCCGGCCGACACCCGGCACGTCGTCGCAGCGATGCACTTCGAGCCCGATGCGTTCGCCGGCTCGACCACGGAGCCCGAGAGCATCGAGCGGGATGGCCATCTCGACCACCCATTCCTCGTCCTGATCGGACGGGTCGTTCGGCGTCCCATCGCGGTCGACCGCGACCCGCGCGTGGCTCTCCCAGGTGAAATCGAGCGCGCCCGATGCGCTGCGCCGCGCGTCGGTGACGACGCCCGCCGCCGATACGTCGAGCGAGAGCTCTCCGCTCGTCGTCCGCAGCGTGAGCTGAAACGCGTCCGCGCCGTAGAGGGGCTCGTCATGGCGCGCGCTCGTCGCGCGGATGTCCTCGTCCGCTGCGTAGAGCACGACGAAGAGCTGCCCGTTGCGATGGACGAAGCGCGCGTCGGAGTACGGGTGGGCGGCGCGACCGTCGGGCGTGGTGAAGGCGCCGGTTCGCCCCATGGGCCCCGACCACCCGGGGTCCTCGAGCTCGCCGTCGATGGTGATCTCGCCGGCGGCGCGCGGCACCTCGATCACGAGCCCGCTCGTCACGGGCTGCTCGACCTCGTGGGCGGCCGGGTGAGCGCGCGAGAACCGCACCGCCGCGGCCCCGACCGCTCCGCCGAGGAGCACGCCGAGGGCGACGACCATCGCAGCACGACGGTCCTTCACGGGGCGGGGCTGCCGTCGGCATGAAGCGCGAAGCGGAAGCCGGTGTCGGCATGGCCGGTCGCAGAGTCGATCATGTCGACCTGGATGGCGCCGTCAGCGCGCTGCTGGATGAGCCCGAACCCGAAGGTCGCGCCGCCGGTGAGCGGAGCGCCGCCGTTACCGATCGTGACCTGCCGCGGCCCGGTCCTACCGTAGGTGTGCGTGTGGCCGACGATGGCCAGCGTGTAGGGATGCTTCGCCATGATCGCCTCCGACGCCTTGCATCCGGGCGCGGTCGAGGCCGCCTTCGGCTCGTGACGCACGATGAAGGTGTACGTCGTCGGCTTGGCGAGCGCGGTCTCGAGCCAGACGGCATCGGACGGCGACCACGCATTGCCCGCGATGAAGACGAGCTTGCTGGTCCACGATTTGTCGGGCGCTGAAATGTCGATGACGTAATTGGGATTCACCTGTCCCAGGGGGGCGAGCAATTTCGAGAGAAAAGCCGTGTAATTCGCGGTCAAACCATCGTTGTTGCCAGTGCCGCAATTCGATGTCACCGCGCCGGTGCATTCGTGATTTCCCATCGTCGGGAATACGATGTTCGAGAATTTGCTCCTGGCACCGAGATAGAGATCGAGCTGGGGCGTGGCCTGCGTGCCATTGCTGGTGGAGAACAGGTAATCGCCGGTGGAGACCGCGAAAGGCGGACGTGGCGAGAGCGCCTCCAGGTCCGAATAGATCTTCGTGATGACCTGCGTGGGATACGCCTTCGTGTCGTTGATGATCGGCGGGCGCGTATCGCCGATGACCGCGAAGTAGAGGCGGGAGAGGGTACCGCCGGTGGCTCCGACGGTTCCGACGATCGGGCCGCCCGCGTCGAGCGGAGCGCTGCCTCCGTCACCGCCGCCTGGCCCGACGGCGGCGCCGCACAGGTCGGCGCGTGGGATGCAGGCCTTCGTCGACGTGCCGTCGGCGCTGCTCACGGACGTGCACGAGGTCTCGGCGCTGCACGCGCTGCCGGTCGAGCAGGACTGCGCGCAGAACGAGTCGCCGCCGAACTGAGCGCACACGCTGCCGGTATCGCAGTCGGTGTCCTGGAGGCAGCTCTTGCATCCCGGCGTGTCGCCTCCGTCAGGGAGCGTAGGACCGGGCGTCGGGTCGCCGCCGCCGGTGGCGCCGTTCTGGGGTGCGCCTGCGGAGCACGCGGCGATGGCGACGCCGAAGCCAACGGCGAAGGCGCCGAAGAACGCGTGCCGATGTCGCAGTCCCTGGAAGAGCTTCGCGTTGGACATGTGCTTCCTTCTTTGCCGTTCGCCCGCCCCGAGCGCAGGAATGTTCGCTCGAGGCAAAAGTGATCGGTTCTCGTGTCGTCGCCATGCGTTTTGGAGCGTGGCCGGAACTTTCTTCGGTGGCGTGCCTCAGCGCGTCAACGCCGCGTCAACATTCGCTTCGTCGTTGGCGCGAAACACGCAGTCGAGGTAGTGACGTCGCCACGATGCAACAAGCGGTGTCAGCAAAGTTCAGCGCGTACGTCGCCACGTCGGGCGTCGCGCTCGTGATCGGCGTCAGCCTCGTCGCCTGCGCGGTGGGCTCGACGGAGACCGGTACGGGAGCGGGCGCCGAGACCACGACGCAGCCGACCGACCCTGCAGCTACGGCGGGCGCGCTGCCCTCCAACACCACGCCGCACGGCGCGGACGCCGGCGGCACGACCGCGGACGCCGGCGGCTCGAAGGCGTCGTCGTCGGGGTCGTCCGGCGCCTCCGCCTCGAGCTCGGGCTCCTCGGGCACGCCTGGCTCGTCGAGCTCCTCGTCGACCAGCAGCAGCAGCAGCAGCAGCGGCAGCTCCAGCTCGGGCGGCGGATGCAGCGGCTACGCAGCACCGAGCGTCGCGGCCATGTGCACCTGCTCCCCCGCGAAGCACACCTGCCAGACCAACGGCTGCTACGGCGGGTACTACTGCGATCTCGCGACCGTGAAGTGCGTGGTCAAGCCCGCGGGCTGCTGAACGCGCCCGCGTCGCTCAGCCGCGCGCGTCGAGGGGCGCGGCCACCGACAGATCGACGAGGACGTCCTTTCCCGAGACGCGCATCGCGACGCTGGGCAGCGCGATCCGCGCCGGGCCCTGGGTGACCTTGCCGTCGGCCGAGAACAGGCTCCCGTGGCAAGGGCAGAGGAACGCGGGGCCCGTCGCCGAGATGGGGCCGCGCGAGGCGTCCGCGCAGTCGCGCGGACTGAGCAGCGGCGACGAGCACGTGTCGCCCGCACCGCAGAGCGAGACGGTGCAGCAGGCATGCGTGCAGATTGCACTCAACGCATAGAGGCCCTTCGCGTCACGCACCACGATCGCGGCGGTCTTGTCGTCGAACGACCGGAGCATTGCTTCGCCCACCGCGAGCGATGCTGCGTCGGGGAAGACGAGCTCCTCCTGCGCGACCACGCAGTAGCCGAGCCCTGGCCCCTTCGCCGCGTGGCCGCATGAACCCGCCGCGGGACCTCCAGACCCAGCGAGCGGATCCGCCGTGCTCGACGTGCATGCGACCGCGGCGCCCGCCGTCACGAGGAAGAGGCGCCGGCGTCCGATCACGGCTGGCACTTGCCCGATGCGACGTTGCATGTGAGCGGAGCATGGCAGTCCGCGTCACGCGTGCAAGCGAATGCGCAGGCATGGTCGACGGGACCGAAGCCGATCGGCGGCGTCGTCGAGAAGAGCTGGCACACGTAGCCCTCAGCCACGCGGCAGTCGCTGTCCATCGCGCAGCTCTTGAAGCAGCCAGGGGTCTCGCCACCGAGCGACACGCACGTGCCGCCGGGAGGGCACACGTTGATGTCGTTGCAGGGCTCCATGAAGCAGTAGCCGCCCTTGTAGTTGTCGCCGGCTTCGGTCTGACAGGCGGCGCGACCGTCGGTCCCGCAATCGACGGTGCTCGAGCACGGCGTGCCGATCTTGTTGGTCGCGGCCGGCGCGCACTTGCCGCCGGCGTTCGCCTTGTCACACGTCTGACCGGTATCGCACTGCGTGTCGTCGCTGCACTTGGCGCCGAGGCCCATCGTCGGAGCGGCGTTGTCCGGCGGGCAATCGAAGAGGAGCTCCAGCGTGTCGATCTCGAGCGCTCCGTTCTCGCTCTCCTGCTCGACGGTCGTGAGATCCGGTGGGCTCTTCGCGAGCGCGGCCTTCATGTTCGCGAGGGAGGTCTCGATGTCTCCGATCACCGTGGCCGTGCCGCCCACGCGATGGCACGTGGGAGCGCGCATGCCGACGGCATCCTTCGTCGCGGCGTAGTCCGCCTCGAGGTCCGCGATGTCCTTGGTCACGGTGGCGACGTCGGCGAACTTCGCATCGAGGCCGACCTGACGGAAGACCGCATCCATGCGCAGCACTCCAGCCGGCGCATCGGGATGGAAGAAGTCGAAAAGCGGCGGACACGCGAGGCCGACCTGGTTGGCCGCCTCGGCCGCCTTCTTCTGCTCCTTCGCGGCGATGCCGGCATCCATGTCGACGATCGCCTTGTCGACCTGCGCGACAGCGGCCGCGGGCAAGCCCGGGTTCGCCGTCTTCGCGCGCGTCCAGACCTGCTTCAGCAATCCGAGGACCGAGCCGGCACGTGTCCAGTCGGCCTTGTAGTCGGGGTAGGAGCCGAAGGTGGTCGTGACGAGGCCTTCGCCGTCGCGCTCGACATCGCGGAGGTCGGCAGGGACCGTCCCTGCGGTCGTCGCAGGAGGCGTGTTCGTGGGGGTGCTCGCCCCGCTCTTCGAGCTGCTGCACGCAACGACGACGAGACCGGCAGCAAGCAAGGATACGTACGATTTCATGGCTCGTGACCTCCGGGACAGTAGACGGCATCGAAGCTTCCGCTGAGCGAGCTCGTGCCGAACGTGAGCGTGAACGAGCCCTTGGCCGAGGTGTTCGGCGTGAGCGTCGTGAGCGTGACCGTCCCCATGGTGCTGCCGTCTTCCTTGGGCGTGCCCGAGGTCGAGGACAGCGTGTAATTGACGGAGGCTTCGCCCGGCGCGGGTGTGAGCGAGGTGACGACCTTGTAGCTGCCCGGCGTCGTGCCGAACGACTTCATCTCGAGCACGCTGGTGCCGTTCGTGATGCGCGTGTCCCAGCCGGGCGTCGCGAGCTCGCTGCATGCGACCGGCTTGGAGAAGACATAGACGACGGTCGTTGCGGGATCGTCCGCCGCGCCTGCCCAGAGCGCGGTCGCGACAGTGCCGAACGGCGTGCCTCCGACGGACCCGGTCACCGTGCCGGTCCCGCTTCCTGCCGGCGGCGTCGCGACGTCCGCGGTGGCGGCATCGCCCGGCGAAGCGTCGGTGCCGCTGGTGCCTGCGTCGCCGCTGGTGCCTGCGTCGCCGCTGGTGGAGCCGCTCGTTCCGTTCGACGCCGACGAGCCACACGCGACGGCGAGCCAGGCGGAGAGCGCAAACGCGAGAATTGCGACGCGTCGATGTCGGAGAAAGTCATTCATCGATTCATTCCTCGCCCTCTGTTTGCCGGTGTCCGTCAATGCCTTCACGGAATTCGGCGTAAATAACGACGCATTTTTCTTTGAAGCCCGGGTGGTGCATCGGCCAAGAGTCAGGGAAACTAACTCCCGTTCGGAGGACGAACACTCATGCGTAACGCCGTCTCTCTTGCTGTCTGCGCGGTCCTTGCGGTCGCTTGCTCGAGCTCGGGCTCTGCGCCCAAGCAGACGTCGACCATCACCGGCACGGTGGCCTCTGCCACGTTCGCGAGCGGAGCCCCGTCTGCCGTCGACGCGATCGACGAGACCGGCGCGCGCACGCATGTCGTGCTCGGCGCGGGCGGCGCCTTCTCGTTGACCCTCGCGAAGGCGCATGTCTATCGCGTCGTCGCCATCACGCCACGCGGCGAGGAGCCGATCGTCTTCCCGCGCGCCGGCGGCCGGCTCGACACCACGTTCCGCCTCTCGTCGGGCGCAGCCGTGGTCGGCCTCGGTAGCGTGCGTCACTTCGATGCCGCTCCCAAGGCGATCTCCGTCGTCGATGACGGGCAGACGCAGTGCGAGGGCGGCAACGCCGGCGAGAACGATCAGGGCGGCGGCGACTGCCAGGACGGCAAGGACGGCAAGACCGGCGGACCGTGCACCGACGAGGGCCAGGGCGGGAGCGACGCCGACCCGGCGATGCCGATGGCCGTCCCCGAGCAGAACCCGCCCAACGACGTCGGAGGCTGCGAGGACGGCCAGAACGACGGCGAACAGAACGACGACTAGTCGCCGGCGCGTCGTGTTTCGCAGCGCACATCATCGACGCGGGCTCGGGCTCGGCGTGGCGTTGAGCGTCGCGTCGCTCGCCGGCAGTGCCGACGCGCGCGCGAACGACCGCGTCTGCGATGGCGCGCGCATCCACGTCGCGGGCGACGTGGAGCGCCGCTGGCGAGCCGCGATCGATGCCGCATGCTCGGCGATGGCGACGCTCCCCGGCGTCGACCCGACCGCGCACGTGAGGATGGCGGCGATCGACCGTGACCTTGCGCTCGAGGTCACGCTTGCGGACGGACGCTTCGCATCACGCCGCGTCCTCTCGCCCGATGCGCTGCTCGCGACGCTCGAGGCGCTCCTCGTCGTGCCCCCTTCGGCCGCGAGCGAGGCGAGCGAGGTGAACGAGGTGCCAGAGGTGAGCCGGGCGAGCACTGCGAAGGCCGATGATGGCGGGCGAGTGGAGCGCGTGCAGCCCCCGTCCGCGATGGGCTCGAGCTCGACGTGGCCTCGTCTCGAGGAGCCGGCGCCCTCGCAGCGACCGGCGAATGGCGAGCCGACCACCGCGATCGAGCTCGGTGGAGGCGCCGG